>CBDUUO010000006.1:0-20170 GCA_965370395.1 uncultured bacterium | reverse complement strand
GCTTACACAATTGCTGAAGTCCGGATGGTCGGCACAGCGACGACAACTCCAAGTAGCGTAATGAGGGATCCCAAGACAATGGCCAGATTCCAGTCCCCAAAAGTCGCGACAAGCCAGCCGGTTAACGCAGAAGCTGCGACTCCAGCCACATTACCTGAAGTGTTCATGATAGAAGAAAGAACACCGGCGTGCCCAGGGGCCATATCCACCGACAATGCCCAGTAGATCGGTGTCGAAATGGCCTTGGCGGCCGAAGATAACGTCAGCAAAGCAATCACCATATATGGGTTAGGAAACCATATGATAGACAGCAACAAGCACCCGGAAAGGCCCATCCCGAAATACAGCAAGAACTTTCGACTAAACGCCCGTGATTTGCCCTTCTTTATCAAGAAATCCGAAAGCCATCCCGATAGATTCATGAATATCCCCGCCGCTAAAGGCGGGGCGGCGGTTGCGATTCCGGTGGCGGCTAACGATAATCCGTGAACCGTTATCAAGTAAGTCGGAAGCCATACCAAAAACATATAGGCGGCATAATTGTGGCAAAAATAGGAAAGGCTGAGCCCCAGCGAGGATCGATGAAAGAGCAGCCGCAGCCACGGAACCGGTTCACGCTCTCGTTTCAAAGAACTTGTTAAATTGGAAAATTCTTTCTTGGCAGAATAAGCCCAAAAGAAAACCCAGATAAATCCGAGAAAACCAAACAGATAAAAGATAAAGCGCCAGCCCCAGTTCAGGATAATCCAAGCTCCAACCGGAAGCCCCACCATCACCCCGACCATATTACCGGATAACGTAAACCCTTGAACCTTGGCCCGATGCGAGAATGGAACCTGATGCGCAACAAAATTGTTGACACTTGGATAATTGACAGCTTGTCCGGTTCCAATCAGACACCGGCACAAGGACAGCGACCAGATCCTGCTGAAAAAAGGGGTCAGAACGGTAAACAGTGACCAGAAAACCACGCCGCCGGCCAGCACTTTCGCCGGGCCGAATCTGTCCGCCAGAATGCCGCCGGGTATCATGAAAATGACATACCCGACAAAAAAGGCGGAAAAGACGATGCCCATACGGTTTTCGTCCCATCCATAGTGCTGCATGATAAAGGGGGCCGCAATGGAGATATTGACACGATCGAAAAAACACAGCACGTTGGCACAAAAGCATAGAAAAATCTTGGATTTCAGGTTTGTCGCGAGGCTGCTCAAATGCCCCCTCCAGGTATGTGTGAGTGCAATATGTTCTTTTCCGGGAAAAAATGATGGGCCCTGCGCACACCCTCTCCTATCCGGATAAAACTCAGTCTTTAATCCAGCCAGGTAACAAAATCTTCAACGGCTATTCGTTGACGCTCAAAGCGATTAATGGGGTCAGATTCATCCGGGTATCCCATAGCGATGCCCATAATCACTTTCTTATTCTCGGGGATGGCAAATAAGGTGCGCAGTAGATCCGGATATCGGATCACTGTCGACAGGAACAGGGTTCCCAGCCCCTTCGCGGTGGCCAGGAGACTCACTCCGGTCATAAAAATACCAACGTCCATCATACCGTATGGTAAGTTCAACTGGTCATCCAACAGAAACAGAAGCATGACCGGTGCACCAAAAAGGGTGAACATTTCCTGGAAATACCGGTTTTTTTCCTCGCGGTCTTCCTTGCCGATCCCTTTGGCATTCAGGCAGCTTATACCGACCTGTATCACCCGTTGGTGCCATTTTGACGGGAATTTTTCAGGGGTGGGAACATCCGGCTTGCTCTGGGCCTGCGAAGCTAACTTTTCAAGTTGGCCGGTTTTGAATTTTTCCAAAGCATCTCCCTGGACCACCACGACCTCCCACGCCTGCGTATTGGTCCAGGAAGGGCACCAACGCGCCTCCGCAAGAATCTCATCAATCACCTCCCGCGGTACAGGATCCGGTTTGTAGCCCCGTATGCTCCGCCTGCCCTTGAATACTTCCAAAAATTCCATACATCCTCCTTTTTCTCAATAAAGATTTGAAGCAGCTTTTAATGGACGTGCCCGGATGTTAAAGCCGATGAAAACACTTAAAGTGGATTTGCCTACGACATATCCCCTTGAGCACGCAGATTATTTTTTACCCGGGAACAGACATGTGTTTGTGCCTTCGGCGACAATTTTATCATCCTGGTTTTTAATCCACCATCTGTAAGTAACCGGACCGCCACCCCGTTTGGATTCTTTTTTACCTAAGACTTCTACCTCAGACGAAATTCTATCACAGGGAAACACCGGCGATTTAAAAGAGATATCGTCTGCGCCCATCCAGACGGCATCAGACAAAAAGCCCTGGCGGGCCATCAATCCGATCATGCAGGCGATAAGATAAGGTCCGGGTGTTACGCGATCTTTGAACCCCCAGGTCTTTGCATGTTCTGCGTCTAAAAATCCGGGCAGATCCAATCCCGATAACTGGGCAATAAAATCAATTTCTGTTCCGGTTATGGTTTTCGTGCCTTGCGCCTTATATCTTTTGCCGACTTCAACTTCTTCATAGAACATATCCGACCCCCTTCATAGTTATACGGATCCCCTTGTAGTTATACGGCAGGATTGATCCGAAACTCCTTTTTAATTTTTTACACCTGACACAGTGAACATTGTTTGTCAAGAATATACGATTGCACAAAAGGAGCCAACATGAGCATACCACCGGCAGTGTGCCGCCGTAAAAATGCCGCCGGGAAAAGCCAGCACGGTCCCGACACCCATCACATTGCGAATCACACCGATAACTGCCGCGATTACCACCGCCCACCAAGGGCCCAGTACCACCGCTGCCACAACATTCACAAAATGCTGGGTGGAGTTTACCTATGTGATCGACACCCTCTGCGATTGCAGGACAATAAACGGGGATATTTTTTTCAGCAGCTAAAGCCAGGATACTGTAAATTTTTTGACTAGCAAGCCACTTGCCGAAAATATAATTTAGAAGAATAATTATATAATTTATCTAAGGTTTTGATAAACTTTGCAATTATACCGGTTGTCATAAATAGGTTCCGTTTGCCAAATTTCCCAACAAGCGAAATGTTTGTAAAAATGAAGAAAAATTATTAGAGCGTTTGCATCAGGCCATATTGGAGGTTATCGACAACCCGCAGAAGGCACAACAAACTACCGCTATCGGAACGTTATTTTGACAAACGCTCTAAGTCGGTCATCCTTAGATAATCGCTTTCTTTTCCGTAGACATCGTAGTATCTGTTTATTATGGTTCGAATCCGACAATGCAGAAGTCACTATAGAAGGAAACTAAATAAAAAATGATCCCTACTTTAAGAAACAGCGGATTAAAAGGAAAGGTCGTACTTATTGCTTCTCAACGATCCGGGAAATGCATCCCCAGTGATTTGGTGCAAGCATTTCTCGCGGAGGAGGCGATTGTATACGCTACAGATATTAATCGTGAAGTATTGAAAATCGTCGAAGAAGAAGTCGAGCACTTTTTAAGCATGAAAATAACAACCTATCCCCTTGATTTTCATAAACCCGGCACAATCGATGGATTTGTGCAGAAAATAAAAGAAAAAGAAGGGCGAATTGATATATTAGCAACCGAGTTTGGATTGCTCGAATTTGTTCCCCACCTTAAACCATTCCACTTGCAGACCAAGAAAGAATGGGACAGGCAGTTTCAAACCATTTTAGAAGATGCCTTCGTTTGGACGAAGGCGGTTATTCCGATAATGATAGACGAGAACTTTGGTAGAATCATCCACGTTACATCCGAGGCTGCCCGAGTAGGCACCCCTTTTATGTCTGTTTATTCCGCGGCCAAGGCCGCAGTGGCGGGATTCACGAGATCTTTGGCCGCTGAGCTGGCAAGATACAATATTACCGCAAATTGCGTTTCGGTAGGTATTCAGGAGATTGAAGAGCGAAACGGAACCAGCAAACCGGCCAGAGGCAAGTTGGAAAAGATTCGCAAATTAATCCCTCTAAGAAGATTTGGCGAGCCCCGGGAAATCTCATTTATGGTCTCTTTTCTTGCCTCAGATCTCGGCAGTTATATTACCGGTCAAAACATCAGTGTGGCCGGAGGAATGGTTATGACTTAGAATGAATAACGGCTGATTTCTTCAGTTGCCGGGGTTGTCAACCAAAGCCGCGAATGGCATAAAAGCCGCAAAAGTTATCTAAGTTCTTTAAGATTGACAAAAAAACTCAATAAGGAGGCTTTATGGAGATCAAGGGAACCCAGACTGAAAAAAATCTTCTAGCGGCTTTTTCCGGGGAGTGTCAGGCGCGCAGCCGTTACTTATTTTCCGGGGAAATAGCCCGAGAGGCCGGCTTGGACGATGTCGCTGATGTATTTTACGAGCTTGCCGAGAACGAAGGCGAACATGCCAGGAAGGAATTTGAGTTTCTCGGTGGGCTGGGTGATGTGAAGATGAATATCGAAAAAGCTATCCAGGGAGAGCATCTCGAAAAAGAAAAGATCTATCCTGCATTTGCAAAAGCCGCCCGAGAAGAAGGATTTCAAAAAATCGCTGATTTCTTTGAGAGAATGGTTGCAGTTGAGGGAACCCATGAGCAAAGGCTGCGGAGCCTCCTAAAAAGTCTGGAAGGTGTCGAGGAATTTAAGGGAAAGACTGTGATGCACTCTGAGGTAAAAATGGCACAGGTCATGATGCCCGATCAGGCTAACCCGACCGGGTACGTCCATGGGGGGGAGCTGATAAAGCTGATGGATAACGCGGCCGGAGTGGTGGCAGCACGCCATGGCCGGCAAGATGTGGTGCTGGCTCGAGTGGCGGAGATCACCTTTTTCGCACCTGTAGCAGTCGGAAATTTGGTGCTGGTGCATGCTGCTCTTACTTTTGTCAGCCGCTCGTCCATGGAAATAAGGATTGAGCTTGATGCCGAATCGCTTATCACGGGCAAGAGACATCACGCTAACACGGCTTATCTCATTATGGTTGGCATCGGTGAAGATGGAAAGCCCACGGAAGTGCCCCCGCTTCTCATCAGCACCGAAGCACAGCAAAGGCGCTTTGAGGAAGGGAAAGCCAGATATGAGGCTTACAAGAGGTCGAAAAAAGTAAAAGGAGAAAATCATGTTTGATCTGCTGATTCAAAACGCTCGCATTTGCGATGGCACCGGCACACCCAGCTATATTGGAACAATAGGGGTTGAGGGAGATCGTATCACTTACATCGGGCAGGAGAGCGGTCAGACGGCCCAGCGTAGTATTGATGCCGAAGGCTTGGCCTTGGCTCCCGGCTTTATCGATCCCCATACGCACTACGATGCCCAGGTGGCCTGGGACCCCCTTCTAACCTGCTCACCATGGCACGGTGTGACCACCGTGGTGATGGGTAATTGCGGGGTCGGCGTGGCGCCCGTCAAACCGGAGTCGCGTGACATTCTGCTGCACGATTTGGTCAACATCGAAGATCTTTCCTTCGATGTCATGAAGGCGGGCATTGATTGGCAGTGGGAAAGCTTCGGCGAATACTTGGATGCTATCGACCAAGGTGGTTTAGGCATCAATATCGCGGGCCTGGCAGCCTTTACGCCGCTGCGCCATTATGTGATGGGTGAGGCCGCGTTTGAACGTCAGGCTACCCCGGAAGAAATCGAAACGATGCACCGCTTGATGAAAGAGGCTATGGAGCAAGGGGCTTTTGGTTTTTCAACCTCCATCATGTTCAGACACATCGGTTACCAGGGACGGCCGTTGGCATGCCGCAACGCCGGTAAGGAGGAATTGATAGGATTATGCCAAGCTCTGCGCGACGTGGGTCGCGGAGCAATCCAGATTGTGCTGAACTCGGGCGGCTATAGTCTCATCAAAGATGACGATGTCGAACTTTTGCGCTTATTGACCAATGAAAGCGGCCGGCCGGTCACCTGGCTGGCGCTGTTTGCCCGCACCGGAGAGCCTGATTTTCATAAAAAAACCATTGAAAAAATGGGGATTTTGCTGGATCGCGCGATTCCGCAGGTGACGCCGCGGCCCTTGCTTATACAGGATACTTTGCGAAATCCATTCGAGTTTGCCCCTTTCTCCAGCTGGAAACCAGCCGTTAACCGTTCCGTGGCAGAACAAATTTCCCTATATAAACAAGCGGACTTTCGTACAGCCTTCATAGAAGACTTAAAGGGCGAGGAGCGCAATGAGGTGTGGCAGCGGATACGGGTGCTGGATGTCGGCAAACCCGAGCTTGAACGCTACCGGAACCTTACGATCATGGAGATTGCCGATGCGGAGGGCAAAAGACCCATGAATGTCTACTTGGACATTGGAATTGCGGACAACTTGAACACTCGGTTCCAGGTTCAAGCCTTCAACCATGACATCGAAGGAGTAGAACGTTTGATGACCGAGGACAAATTTATGATCGGTCTGGGGGACGGCGGGGCCCATGTTCAAATGCTATGCGATGCAGGTTATGCAACGGCCCTTTTGGAAATATGGGTTCGCCGACGCAAGGTCCTGACATTGGAAAAGGCGGTGCAGAAACTCACATCCGTCCCGGCCACGCTGTATGGTATTCCCGACCGTGGAATCCTGGCCGAAGGCAAAGTAGCCGACCTCGTGCTTTTTGACCCGGCAAGAGTGTCATCGAAAATTCCGGAATACGTCAGTGATTTTCCACTCAACAGCCGGCGTTTCGTTGCCAAGGCCGAGGGCATCATCGCAACTTTTGTGGCCGGCAAACAGCTTTATGATAACGGCACGCACACCGGCGAGATGCCGGGCCGCGTGTTGCGAAGTTATGAGTAAACATAAAAGCATGGATATGCCGGCCTATTTTTCAGCGGCAATCAAAGCCGCACCGATCGCAGCGGTGCTAAGCGGTTCTTCAGGAGTGATGATGTTTTTTCCGATCTGCTTTTCCATAGTCTTTACAAGACCGATATCCACGGCACCGCCGCCGGTCATAGCACAATCCTCTTCAACTTTCATTCTTTGGGCCATGGCGCAGATCTTGGCAGCCAGGGTTTGATGCAGGCCGGCGATAATATCTTCTTTGGCAATGCCTTCAGCCACCCGTGAAATGGCCTCTGTTTCCAAAAAAACCGCACATCCGGTGGTAAATTTTGCGGGCCGGGTTGCCTGAAGGGATAACTCCCCCATCTCTCTAATCGTTACGCCTAGAACCTTGGCAATGATCTGCAAGATGCGTCCACTCCCCGCCGCACATTTATCGCTGACCAGACAGTCAGCCACTTTTCCTTTCGGGCTGACTTTTATGACTCGACTGGACTGATTGCCCACCTCAATTAATGTGCGTACCGTTGGTATCAGGTAGTGGACACCCCGGCTTTGGCAGGAGATCTCGGTGATCTTTGTAAAGGGCTGGGAAATAAATGCAGCCCCGAGACCGCAGGCGCCGATGCGCTTTATATCCGAATGCGTCAATTTCGCTTTTTGCAGGGCCTCAGTCAATACGCTCTCGGCGGAAAGAGCAAAATTTCCTTCGATCGGTCTGATACCGGCGGAAATGATTGCTCCGTTTTGCATGATTACGGCCTTGGAAATTGCGGAACCAATGTCTAGTCCGGCGACATAGGGCATTGCGCTATCATCCTCTGCTTCGATTTAATCAGGTCCGGCCTCGGTTGGATTCATCATCGAAAAAAGTAACCGCTTCCAAATGACGTTCTTTGGCTCTTTGTTTCAGTTCATCTGCACTGATTTTTTCAATTTCTTTGCCGGCAATGAGGGCCGCACCCAATGCTCCGGTGATCAGGGGCTCGGGAGGGACAATTGCCGGAAAACCGATTTTTTCCTCCAAGGCCTTGCAAAGCCCGATATTTTTGGCCCCGCCTCCGGTAATGGCCACTTCTTTTTCGATATTTATCTTACTGACCATGGAATAAATTCGACTGGCATTAGCCTTGTGAATGCCGGCCAGAATATCCTCAACAGGGGTTCCTTCTGACAATCGCAAAAGCGCCTCCTGTTCGGCAAACACCGTACATAAACTGCTGATATCCGACGGCCGGGTGGATCGCAGGGACAGCTCTCCGATATCTTCGAGTCTGACGCCTAAAACATCGGAGATGACCTCTAGAAATCTTCCGGTTCCAGCGGCACATTTATCATTCATGATAAAGTTGATCAGCTTGCCGTTTTTAACCTTAATCCCTTTAGAATCCTGCCCCCCGATATCGATGATGGTCTTAACTTCAGGAAAAAGCCAGTTGACTCCCCGCATGTGACAGGTTATCTCCGTCACCTGATGATCCGCAAAGGGGACGTTGATGCGGCCATAACCGGTGGCGACAATATAATCGATTTTTTCAAAGGGCACGCCGGCCTCAGCCAGCGCATCTTCCATGACTTTGTGCGCCAATCGGCGATGTTCCGCCCCGGTCGGTTTAATCACCGTCGCACAAATCTGTTTTTGATTTTTAATAACGACTTTGGTAATGGTGGAACCGATATCTAAGCCCGCAAAAAACATCAGATTTGTCTCTTTGAAATCAATTGGAATATGAATGCTAAGGGATTATTCGATTGCCTCTGCAAAGGCTTGAAACCGGGTTCGCAACGTTTCCAAAGCAGCGGTTGAATAATCCTGTTCGATAATTAAAACCGGCAGATCCAAACTTTCCAGGTAATCCTTAACAGCCGGGACCTCATAACCATGGATATCACAGTTGCGGATAATATTGCCATAGACACCGTTGACATTCCAGTGCTTGGCAAAGTCCTTTAAATAGCCAAACCGCTTTTCCAAGTCCTCTTTATAGCTCGTATCGGACTCTGCAAATGTGCGCGGGCATTTGACTTCCAACAGATAGTGTCGCGCTATAGCCTGAAGCGAATCCTGATTCTCTTCGATATCATGCCAGAATGGCCGTGTGCCCGTAGCGGTATCTTCTATGATGATATTGAATCCGGAACTCTCAATCAGGTCGGTAAAGGCGATATTGTCAATCAACGAGCCCCAGATGAGCAAACGCCCCCTTTTTTTCTCGGGTCGGTTGGACCGCGTCTTGACTTCATCGAGCACCTCTTCTAAAAGAGCGTTGCCTTCTTCCACCGGTATCATCATGATCGCAATGATAACCTGCAGCATTTCAGAACCGGTGATCAGCGGCGGATCCGGCTTTCTTAAATCGTACAGCTCTCGTACCATACCTCTCTGTTTATTATGAAGCGCTATCGACTCCTTCAGACGTTCGGGTTCCAGCTTTTTGCCCGCATCTTTTTCCAATTTTTGTTTAAAATAATTCAGCTGTTCTCTAAAAAAATTAACCGCCTCATCACTGGATGTATGCGGAATATCCAGGTAAAAATTACAGGGTGTTTTGATATAATTCGGCCAGATGTGGGAGGTCCGTTCTGCGGCGTCACAGGCATGGGAACCGATAAATCCATCAATAAAATCATATCGATTCTTCATACCGACATCAAAACAACTACGGTAAAACGTGCACATAACCGTCGGCAGATAACCATCGGCAACGGTTATGGGCTCATCCATATCTCCCATGATACGTACCGGCAAAAAATCAAGAGCGGTCATCAATTCAACCGCCGGGAAACAACAAAAATAGCCCAACACCTTTTTTCCCTGGGCCTTTAGCTCGCGGGCCCGTTTGCTGCGATGACGGTATATATCGTTGGCCTTGGCCAATCCTTTTTTATTATGTTCTGCAGTCATGAATGTCATCTCCTTTCGTTATTACCATCCCAGTCCTTCTTCTTTTCTGAGCTCCCGATAGTGGTCCATGGTTTCAACAAAGGCCTCTACCTTTGAAAATGCCTCCTCTTCATTAAACACCCGCATATCGATAATATCACCATCCACGAGCACCCCGGGCACTTTCAGTTTCTCCTCCAGCACATTTCGGGTATGCATGAGGGTATAGGTTGCCGGCCGGCAGGACATAAGGGGGTGCCCAAAGAAACCATCGGCTTTATAATCCTGGGCATATTGTAAATAAGCCGCCATAAAAAAACCGGGATCCACTTCGTACTCTAAAGCGATGGAATTATATTCAGTCCACTTTCGATAAGAAAGCCGCGCAATGAGTTCCAATGGGTCGCTAATACCCTCAAGTTCCTCTTCGGGAATCGGAATGTGGGCATGATAGTTCCAGCTCTCCATAACGATGGCGATTCCAAATCGCTCGGCCAGCTCATCAAAAAATCCCAAGCTATGCCAGGGCGGCAGCTCTGAAAACAGCACTCGATATTTCTCGTTGGGAATCGCAGCTTTTTTATTGTCGAACTTTTCTTTGACCTCGGCATACACCCTTTGGTAAAATTCATAGGATTCCGGGTCATCCGGCAGATAAAGGTGCGGAATCATAATCGACCAAAAATCCTGGCCCACCATGGGCGAGGGCACGGCCCGACGCAGAAGATCCACCTTGTGCGCCAGACGCAGTATTTTATAGGTCCGGTCAACTATTTCGCTCAGCTTGTCATAATCCAGCTTTGTGCCGAGCAGATTTTCCAAAAAAGCGACATATTTTTTTAAATGATCGACCATGTATCTTATATTTAGCTCTTTGTTTCCAGGCAAAAAGAATTCCTTGGTGCCGGTCTGGGGAAGATCGAGGGTCCAGACAGGTACGTTATCGAAATAGCGTCCCAGGCTCTGGAACCACTTGTAGCGGGCATCGCAAGCGACACCGGAACTTAACAGAAATACGGGTTTTGGTAACCCGCCTCCCGGGGCGCCTTCGGGTGCCTGCATATTGTTTTGCGCCATCATGCTGGCATAACCAATGCAATTGCGGGCATAACCGCAGAGGGTGGTCGGATAACCTTCGCTGGCACTGCGTTCGAGATAAGGCTCGGCCTTACGACTTGCTGCGCAAAAGGCGCCATAATTTTCCGGAAAGACCAGATGGACCCCCATGGCCTTGGCAATCAGTTCGCCTTGCCACCAGGTCACCATTGCCCACCCGATTGGACGGTCTTCTTGCATGGCTTCCATGGCCTGTTTTAACATCTTTTTCCCAAAGTATCCGGCTTCGCGAGCCGTTTTCAACGTCTTGCCCGATTTTCTTGTTTGTGTTTTTTGCCTTTCTTCCATTTTGCCTCTCCAGTGTAATTTAATTCAAAAAAAAATTGTATGGATACAGTTTAGCGAGCAGCCATTCTGATGGCTTGATCGAGACGGATGGTCTCTCCGTTTAACAAGGGATTCTCAATGATGTGTTTGGCCAGTTGCGCATATTCGGAAGGTCTGCCCAGACGCTTGGGAAAAGGAACCATCTTTATGAGCGACTCTCTGGCTTTTTCAGGAAGCCCCGCCAGCATGGGCGTGTCAAACAACCCCGGGGCAATCGTTACGACCCGGATGCCGTAGTCGGCAAACTCGCGGGCGATAGACAATGTCATTCCCACAACCCCCGCCTTGGAAGCACTGTAAGCGGCCTGGCCGATTTGTCCATCAAAGGCCGCCACTGAGGCGGTATTAATAACGACTCCCTTTTCGCCATCCGCGTTGGGAGAATTATTGACCATTTTTTCAGCGGCCAGTTTGATCACTATCAAGGTCCCCACCAGATTAATCTGTACGACCCGATTAAATTCTTCGATGGAAATCGGCCCTCTTTTCGAAAGGATCTTGGCCGGGGTGGCAACACCGGCGCAATTTACGGCAATATGAACCGCCCCAAAGGACTCCATTGTCTTCTCGATTGCTTGCTGGACCAATTTTTCATCGGTGACATCGCTGCGACAAAAGATGACTGCATCACCGATTTCAGCGGCGATCTGGCTGCCGCGGGTCTCATCGAAATCAAAAATAGCGACCTTGGCGCCGTCATTAACCAGACTGCGAACAGTTGCTTCGCCCAAACCGGAAGCGCCCCCTGCCACCACTGCCGTACATCCCTTAATTTCCATTTTTAAACCTCCTTTAATCTTTTGCGATGGATGCGGTAAATCCGTCGACTCCCCATTGAATGAAGACTCAAAGATTCAAAATGTCCCCGTTTGGCGTCGATACTAAAGATATAAATCGGCGCGCTTTGATTCGATCGTTACGCCGGTTCAAATGCCAGGAAGGTTTTTTTGTCCTCCCCTTCGCCGCGATGCAAAAATTTTATACGCAGCGGCATCGCCATCTTGATGGTCTCAGGCTGTGTCGAATCGACATTTTCGATCCGCGCATCCACCCTGCCACCTTCCTTCAATTCGACGACGCCCACGCAATAGGGATTTTTACGGTCATAGCCTTCCGCCCGCATAAAGGAAGGACCGATCGTTATACACGTAAATCCCGCCAGCTTACCCTGACCGCTCATCTGGACCCATTCCATTTCCGATTCATGGCAATCGATGCATATCGGGCGCGGTGGCACAAAAATACGTCCACATTTTTTGCATTGGGCGCCCATCAGTTTTTCTTTGGATAAATATTGGTTAAATTCAATATCGCTAAAAGGCTTTTGCTCCATGTCCTATCTCCTTTCCAAAATGGTGAGGGTGGATGTCCCGCCGGTTCCGCCTAAATTGTGCGCAGCCCCAAATTTTAAATCTTTATTGGGAATCTGTCGCTTCCCAGCCTTATTCTTGAGTTGGTTCCACACCTCTATGATCTGTGAGATTCCGGTAGCGCCGACCGGATGACCTTTACATTTGAGTCCGCCTGACGTGTTAATCGGTTTGGGCCCGTCCAAAGTCGTCAGGCCCTCCGAAACAGCCTTGTAACCTTCACCGGCTTTAAAGAATCCAAGGTCCTCGATATGCAAAATTTCAGCGATTGAAAAGCAATCGTGCACTTCGGCAAACTGAATGTCATCCGGTTTCAGTCCTGACATTCCGTAAGCTTCGGCCGCCGCCATTTTCGTTGCTTCAAAGGAGGTCAGACTCGGAGCGGCATGCAGGCCGCGTCCGCTGCCCTGACCAATGCCCACCACGTGAAGCGGATCATCGCTAAAGTTTTTGGCCAGTTCTTCGGCCACCAACAACAGACAACTGGCACCGTCACTGATGGGACAGCAATCGAACAGGTGCATCGGCCAGGCAATGGACGGATTTGCACGCGGGTCAGCGAGAAAATCCTTTTCATCCTCCCACTGGGGCAAAGCGTCTCCGAAGGACTTGGCCTTCGCAATCCTTTTATCCATCATATCGCGAATGGAATACGGGAACTGCGCTTTAGGATTCAGGGGCGCGTTGTTGTGGCTTTTTATCGTCACATCCATCAGGTTACGATGGGAGGCCCCATATTTTTCAAAATAGGCCGTGGCAATTGTTCCGAAGACCCCTGGAAATGTGAAACCGACCCTGACCTCATACGGAACCGCCGCCAACGCCAATCCTTCAGCAATGGTTTCCGTTGAGCATTTTGACATCTCCTCCACGCCACCAACGAGAACCACGTCATAAAATCCCGAAGCGATTGCAAACACACCTTCCCGTACGGCAAGGGCACTCGAGGCACAGGCCCCTTCGGTTCTGGTGGCCGGTTTAGGGGTCAAACCGATGGTATCGGATAGAATGGGTCCCCAGTGCGACTGCTGAATAAAAAAGTCATTGGCAAAATTGCCCACATACAAAGCATCAATATCGTTCGGATCCAATCCTTTGTCTACCGAGGACAGCATCTCAGCAAACGCTTCGACAAACAAATCCTTGGAATCCTTATCTTGAAACATGCCGAACTTCGACATGCCGGCACCGACGACGGTGACTCCTCTGCCGAGTTTCCTCTTTTTTTGCATCGTAGGTCCTCCATTTTTTACGGATTAACATTATTAGCGAATCTAGCCAAGGGTCCATTCGAAGCAAGATACCCCCCCGGGTGAATCGTCAAGATTATATTCTCAAAAACCTTTCAAAGGCCACATGCACGGCTATGGCCGGAGCAATCACATCCCCGGGAAGGCCGCCGTATCTAAACCGCTCACCAGCCACTCAATACCGTCCTGACAGACCGTCTGACAGTCATACCCTTTTAGCTCAGCTGGATTGTCATCCACTACCACCATGTCGGCATCCGTGTCAAGGCGCTTTAGGGTACGCGTTGCTTTACGACCGAATTTACCGGCGCCGATGATCCAAATCGTGTTCATTGGCCAAAAATGCAGGCATTCAATTTTTAGGTTTAATGGAAACCTAAACTTCAATCGAATCGATCGCCGATCTTCAGTCCCCGCTCGGTCGCATATTCGGCCCCGGTCAATTTTTTACCTGTGGCGGGCCGCACCTTGCCGATGACCAGAGCACCGCCTTCCACTGCTACCTGAATCCCCTGCGTATCTATCTTCAGTATGGTTCCTGGGGCTGGGGATTCGGCTGTCGGTCGATCCATTCGACTGGCGCCATAAAAACGAATTTTTTCACCTTCGATGTGGGCGTAGGCCCCGGGTTGCGGGTCACATCCGCGCACCCGGTTGTAAACCTCTTGAACGGGTTTGTGCCAATTGACACCGGCCACCGGGTCGTCACATGGGGGCTCGTAGGTTGCCAGGGAGTCATCTTGGGGTACTTTGGGCGCCTTGCCGGATTTGATCAAAGCAATGGATTCAACAATGGCCTCAACCCCCATGGGAAACAGATGATTAAAATAGAGCGAACCGGTCGTATCGTCCGGGCCGATTTCGATTTCTTTCTGAAGGAGTATCGGACCGGTATCGATACCGCCGTCCGGCCAGAAGATAGACAACCCGGTGCGGGTATCGCCCATGATCACCGCCCAGTTGATGGCACTGGCACCCCGATGCCGCGGCAGCAAGGAGGGGTGGTAACAAATGGCGCCCTGGGTGGGCACCTCAAAATAGCGGGCCGGTATAATGTCCGTCACAAAAGCCATGACTGTCAAATCGGGATTAAACGCTTTGTATTGATCAAAGGTCTGCTCAGTTTTATAAGACGGGGGTTGAACAACATCGATGCCCGCATCCATGGCGGCCGTTTTCAATGGATCAGGCCGCTGACCCGGTTGCTCAGCCGGCGTAAAAACGCCGACCACATTCTCTTTTTGGGCCTGCAATACCTCAAATACCTTGGCACCGAAGGCTGCCTGGCCAATCAGTAAAATACGCATAATCCACCTCTCTTTATGTCTTTTTGAGATGCGATGCGGTTGGCGATGCTGCCGTATTCATCCACCGCAGCACTTTTTATACTTTTTGCCACTTCCGCAGGGACAGGGTTGGTTGCGTTTCACCTTTGTCGTTTTGGGCGCAGCATCTGTCGTCCCGGATAACAGTTCGGCCCGCAGACGGGACAACGAACGCCCGGCCTTCTGCTCCAGTTCCGTGAGGCGCTTTACCATAAGCGTCTCCTCTTGAGACATGCGGAGTTGGTTATAAATTTGACGGGCCTCACTCAGACAGTCGTAAGCCTCGGCGAAACGCTGCGCTTCTTCGTGAACAAAACTCAGATTTGATAAAACCCCGGCCAGGCCCAGCGGATGATCCATTTTGCGAAGCAGGCTCAGCGCCCGGGTAAACTCATCGCGCGCTTGGTCGAATTGCCGGCTTTCGAAATGAAGCGTCCCAAGATTGGATAGCAGATTGGCTTCCCCTTCCTTATCCTCTTTTTGCCGGAAAATCTCAAGGGCTTCATTATAATGCTGTTCCGCTTGATCATAATTTTGTTGATCGTATTGCAACAATCCCATCTGAAATCGCACATTGGCCAATCCCAGGGCATTATCATGCTGCTTGTACATGTCCATGGCCTTCTCAAAGGACTCCTGGCTTGCCTCCAGCTGGCCCTCTCTTCTGTAAGTCTGTCCAATCAGCACCCGGCACATGGTCTCCTTCTCCTGATGACCCAACTCGGCAAAGATGCCCTGTGCTTGACGGAAAAAGTCGACTGCATCGCTAAATTTCTGCGTTTCAGCGCACACTTGGCCCAGTTCCAAGGCGGTATCGCCTTCACCCAGAGCGTAGCCCAGAGAATGGTACCGGTTAACCGCCTCCTGGTAATGCTGCCGGGCGGATTCTAAATCCTGCCGGGCCCGTTCCACGTGTCCCAACCTGACGATCTGGGTAATCTCATTAAGCGCATCTCCTATTTCGCTGTAAATGTTTTTGGCTTGATCAAAGTAATTGATTGCCTGCTCAAATTCGCCCTGGTCACCTGTGACAAGTCCCAGGTTCGAAAGCTGCGCCGCTTCACCTTCAGGGTGTCCCAAATCGCGATACCGGCTCAAAGCCTTCTTAAATGCGCGCAGCGCCAATTCCGGTTTGCGCTGGGCATACATGCTGTGACCTATATTGGCGTAACGTTGGGCCGCTACCTGCGGTTCGCCCAACTTTTCATCCAACTCCACGGCGCGTTCGTAGGCCTGGATGGCCTTGTCGTAATTTCGGGCGGAAAAAAAAGTGTGTCCAAGATACCCCCACTGATTGGCAGCGGCCCTTTGATCTCCGATGGATTCATAAGATTCCAACGCTTTGCGATGCCATTCCTCGGCTTTGGTAAAATCGCCGCGCGCAAAACTGGTATGTCCCAAATTAGACCATTGGGAAGCCATTCCTCGACGGCCGGGGTCGGGATCGGTTTGGCATAAGCGGCCGTACTCCTCCAATGCTTCCTGATACAGCGTTTCGGCCGGGTCAAACTGTTGGGTCGAATAGTGCAGGTAGCCGATTTGAGACAAAATATCAGCGATGAGCTCTGCCTGATCAAGCTGGCGGGATAGCTTTAACGACTCTTGCAGCGCGGCTTTAGCTGTATCCACCTCTCGCAAGGCAAATGCCGCCCTGCCCTTGAGTTCAAAGGCGTATCGCAGATCGGTTGGCAGATCGGTCTTTTGTAAAATTTCAATGGCCGGTTCCAATGCATCCAGGGCTTCCTGATTTCGGTGGTGTTTTTCCTGAACTTCGGCCAAAGCCAAAAGCAGTTTAGCGCGGGTCGTGTCTTGTTTTCCGTTGAACAGGTGCAAGGCATGATTCAGTTCCAATTCGCAAACCTCGCCCCCACCCAGTGCCATTTTGGTTCGATAATTCGCAAGGGTTTGTTCGGCCACCGTCTGTGAATCAGAAAGACGGAACAATCCCAGCGAGTGATAAAGGGCCGCGGTGTAATCTTTTTTCTGAGCCAGACGCTCCTGATAGTAACCAATGACCTGCTTGTCCAAAGCATCAAAATTTTCTTGCGGGCTTGTTGATAAACCATCACCCGCGGCCCGGCAAATCCGCGGATACGCCACGCGCAACCCATCTCGTCCCACCCGGGCAATCATGGTTTCAAATGGGGGCGATTGAAGAACCTGTTTTAGCTTTTTTTTCGATGCGTTCAGGAAATCGGCCAATTCGATTATGCTAAGCGGGTGAACCAGGTGCGCCAATATGGCCAAGAGACGCTCCGCTATTCCGCCGCATTGCCAATTTTGGATATAGGTTTGCCTGATTTTGGCAATTTCTTTCGGAGCCGCCCCGCTCACCTTCAGCCGATTGGAGGGACAAAAATCAACTTGCCGCACGAGGATATCATTCTGGCACTGTCCGATCATCAATTTGACGTTGGTCGGCAGCATTCTTAAAATGGCCTTGAAAAAGTCAACAAACGTTTTATCGTTAATTTCTGTCAACGGCACAATGCTGAGAATTAAGCGCTGCTCCGGCGCTAATTTTTGGGCGATAAATCTTACCGCCTCGACAAATCGAACTTCCAAGGGGCGCGTATCTTTTGCGCTCAGTAATTGCAATTGTTGCTGCAGTTGCGCTTGAGCATCGATAAAATCAGACCAGGGCTCTCGATTCTGACATGCGTGCCCGGATACGGTCTCTTGAAACCACCGGTATAGAAAATGACGCGAATGTTCTCCCGGCCAAATTTCATAACTAAAAATAAAACCCCGATCTTGTTGGGTGACAGTTTTCAGGATTGCATCCACAAAGCGATACAGGCTGATCTCTTCAGCCCCAATGATCATATATATTTTTTCGGCCGTCGATTCGACAAATTCGATAATTCTGGCTTGCATTTGTGAGGATTCAGCAGTCGGGTTCATTGGCATAATATACCTCTAAAATCATTAGCGGGTAAGGATGCTAATCGATTGCGCACAGTGTGCGGTAATGGTCATCGATGCGACAGGTGTTGTGCCGTTCTTCACCGGCTTGAAACAGCTGTCGTTCGGATTCGTTGCGGACAATAAGCGGCGGTACTTCTTGGGGTGCGCCATCTGGGTCCAAGGCGACAAAGACAAAATAGGCCGTCAGCGCTTCCCATTTTTTCGCGATTTTGACATCCTCGGTAGTGACCTTGACCTGAATCTCCATGGTGGATCG
Organism: uncultured bacterium; assembly: GCA_965370395.1. Taxonomy (GTDB): domain Bacteria; phylum Desulfobacterota; class Desulfobacteria; order Desulfobacterales; family JAHEIW01; genus JAHEIW01. Next base: position 1,961 of record CBDUUO010000006.1, on the reverse strand, counting down.
GCTGGTATAAGTCAATTTGGCCTCGACCTCCACATAATTTCCGACCCGTATCGGGTGTAAAAAATTGATCCCTTCCACCCGTAATGTCACAACAGAAAATTGACAATGTCTCAAAGCGGCGAGGCCTGCGGCGGTATCCATTAGTTTGATGATCTCACCCCCGTGGGCGTAAGCTCCGCCCGGACCGGCATGGACCGGCATGATGACTTGAGAGAGAGTAACCGAGGAATAATCAACGGTTCGTTCTGCAGGAACATCCGAGTCAGCAACTGGCTGCGCTGGCATGATGAATCTCCTTGCTTTCCGGAACAGGCGTCTTTTCGATTAAAGCAAAATTAGTTTTCCAAATTGTATTCACTTAATTTAATTTGACTAATATTGTTAGCTTCATTATCATATATCAAACTTGAGATACAAGCCTAAAATTGAATATTTGTGCATTCGATATCATGGAAGGATTTCATCATGCGCCACCCATTTGTCGCCACAAAGGAAGATAGCATGCTATTAATCATAGATGTGCAGCAGACCATGCTGAAGGTAATCACAACCTGGCAGGAAACTGTCCGCCGCATCAACCAATTGAGTCAGGCTGCCAATTTACTCGACATCCCGATCCTTGTGACCGAGCAATACAAAAAAGGCTTGGGCGAGACCATTGCAGAGGTGTCGGCCGGTCTGGAGGGAGTCACCGTTTTTCAAAAAGAACACTTTAGCGCCTGTCTCGAAGATCGATTTCTGGATACGGTCCGCCAATTCGGTCGTCGTCAAATTGTGATAACGGGTATGGAAACCCATGTGTGCGTTTTTCAAACCGGTCTGGATTTAATCGCATCCGGCTACCAAATGCATGTAGTTCAAAACGGAGTTGCCTCACGCTATAAGCCGGATTGGCAAACCGCCTTAAATTTATTCAAAGCGGCGGGGGCGGTTATTACCACCGCCGAAATTGTCATTTTTCAATGGGCCTGTCGTGCGAACACGGATCAATTCAGGGAACTGCTGCCCATCATCAAATGAGGCCAACACCCATCGGTTAGAAACGGGTGGCACCTCAAGCAGTGATTGCCGGGAGGATAAATGAAGGAAGAAAATATTGTTCAGGACAGTTTCCTGCTGGAAAGCGAAGGACTGCATCTGCGTGTTTTTACGACCATGCCTGCCGCCCGGGAGACGCCCCTGCCGTCAGTGCAAATCCACCATGCCGGCGGTGGGTATGAAACGATCTACGACCACATGGCCGCTGATCTTGCCCAGCGTGGATTCGTGGGTATTACCATGATTCACCGGGGTTATCCCGGCTCTGAGGGCCGCATGGAATATGGTCTGGGTGAAATCACCGATATTGGCAATCTGGCCCGTAAAATGAGCGCCAACCCCGCTATCGACGTTGATCGCATGGGGATTATGGGCTATTCGCGCGGTGCTCACAATGCCCTTCTGGCTATCGAAAAGTCCGATTATTTTAAGGCCGGTGCGCTGTGGAGCACGCCGGTAGATATGGTGGACCACGTGCAGGTCAATCCATGGATTGCCGATATCATCGGCGGCTCTCCGCAGGAAATCCCAGATGCCTATCGCTGCCGTTCATCCATCCATTTTTTGAAGCAAGTTAACTGTCCCTTGTTGCTGCTACATGGTGAAAGCGACGAGGTCGTGCCGGTGCGCCATACCTTGCGTCTGGCAGAAGGCTTGCAAAAATATCCCAACCCGTATGAATTAAAACTCTTCTCGCAAGAGGGCCATATTTGGTCGCCGGCCGCGTTTCAAAACAACTGGCGTCTGACCCTTGATTTTTTCGAACGCCATTTAATCGAGTCATCGTAAATGCCGCCACGGCAACCTTTTATCATTTTTGATCCCGTCTGCACCACACCAATCCGCATTTCAGACCTGTGCCAAACTGTCTTTGGACAGTTATACCGCTTTTCATAATAGTGTTCCGAATTACGGAATTGCGG
>CBDUUO010000005.1:0-22523 GCA_965370395.1 uncultured bacterium | reverse complement strand
TCGGGAAAGTGGTCAGCATAATCATTAACAGGATAACCAATAAGGAGGTTCAGATGAAAAAGGTATTTATTTTTAGTTTAGCTGTAATCTTTGGTTTTGCCCTTGTTCTGGGTTGTGCACCTGAAGAAAAGGCCAAAACCGAAGAAAAGGCAGCCGCCGAAGCGCCGGCGAAGACAACCTTTGTCACCATCGGCACCGGCGGGATTACCGGTGTCTATTATCCGACCGGTGGAGCCATTGCCAAAATTATGAATAAGAAGAAAGACCAATACGGCATCCGTGCCACGGTTGAATCTACCGGCGGTTCGGTATTTAACGTCAATGCCATCATGGCCGGTGACCTGGAGTTTGGTGTTGTTCAATCCGACAGACAATTTCAAGCCATCAATGGACTGGCTGAATGGAAGGATAAAGGCAAGCAGGAAGATCTGCGCGCTGTTTTCACGATTCACCCGGAATCCATTACCCTGGTGGCAGCGGTTGATGCCAATATTGAGAAAATGGAAGACCTCAAAGGCAAACGGGTGAACATCGGCAACCCCGGCTCGGGTCAGCGCCAGAATTCGATTGATGCCCTGACTGCGGCGGGCATCGATTATAAAACCGATCTTACGGCCGAAAGCGTCAAGGCCGCCGAAGCTCCCGGTCTGTTGCAGGACGGTCGGATCGACGCCTTTTTTTATACGGTCGGACACCCCGCCGGCACCATCAAGGAAGCGACCGCCGGTACCAGAAAAGTGCGCATTGTCCCGGTTACCGGTCCTGGTATCGATAAACTCGTTGCCGACAATCCTTTCTATGCCAAAGCGACGGTTCCTCATTCGTTTTATCCGGGTGCCCAGAATGATGCCGATATCGAAACCTTTGGTGTAAAAGCAACCTTTGTCACCTCCGCCAAGGTGCCGGAAAACGTCGTGTACGCCATTACCAAAGAAGTTTTTGATAATTTTGAAGATTTCAAAAAACTTCATCCGGCCTATGTCGTTTTGACAAAAGCGAACATGCTAGAAGGTCAGTCCGCTGAGATTCATACGGGCGCCATGAAATACTATAAAGAAGCCGGATTAAAGTAAGCGATTACCTTATTCAAACCTGCCCGCGAGGCGGCGGTTTCAACCGCCGCCTCTAAAATATTCTGATAACTTTACCATTTATCAGCAATTGTTTTTACCATTCTTATTGCGCGCATTCTGTTTTCTCTGCCTCAGTGCGGAGCTCTGTCCGATCGCTGTTGCCGCCTCAATCTGCTGACGTTTGTCAAATTGGGATGCCGGGCTTGAATACCGGGCTTTTTTTGCCGCCAAACTCTCTTGACTGTTCAGGTGATCATTATGAGTAACCATGAAATCCAGGAAAAGGGTGAGGGCATTGAAATCGCAAGGCGGATGGCCGAAGAAGAAGAAGGCATCGGTAGAAGACCCCATGGCCTTGCGAAATATGTAGTTCCCACCATTGCAGTTATATGGTGTTTTTTTCAGCTGTCGATTGCCAGCTGGCTGATCCTTGATTCTACCTTCATCCGCGCCATCCATCTCGGTTTTGCCCTTTTAATTGTCTTTTTAAATTACCCGCTTTTCAAAAAAACACGCCTCGGCCTTAAGTATTTTTCCGCTAAAGACAGAATTCCCATCCTTGACTATCTATTCGGCGTCATTGCCGCCTTTGCGGCGATCTATATTGTCATCGATTATGCCGGACTGATTACGCGCTATGGGGCTCCCATTACCCGTGACATCGTCGTCGGAGTTATCCTGATTGTCATTTTGCTTGAAGCCACGCGCCGCGTTATCGGGCCGGCCCTTCCCGCCATTGCAACGGTGTTTTTGGCCTATTGTTTTTTGGGTCCCCATATGCCGGATTTAATTGCCTTTAAAGGTACTTCGCTCAACCGGTTGATGGGGCAGATGACCATGTCGACCGAAGGGATTTACGGCATTCCGCTGGATGTTTCGGCAACCATTGTGTTTCTTTTCGTTCTGTTCGGCTCCATGCTGGATAAAGCCGGTGCCGGACAATATTTTATAAAGCTGGCGCTGTCTCTGCTGGGCGGATTTAAAGGTGGTCCGGCCAAAGCGGCGGTTATGGGCAGCGGATTGACCGGTCTGGTGTCCGGCTCCAGCATTGCCAATATTGTGACCACCGGCACCTTTACCATACCGCTGATGAAAAAAGTCGGCTATCCGGCCACCAAAGCAGCCGCCATTGAGGTGGCCGCCAGCACCGACGGCCAGCTGGCACCGCCCATTATGGGGGCGGCGGCCTTTATTATTGCCGAATACGTTAACGTACCTTACATTGCGGTGATCAAGGCGGCGGCCATCCCGGCCTTTGCTTCATACGCCGCGCTATTTTTTATTACCCATATTGAAGCATGCAAACTGGGACTCAGGGGCATGGCGCGGTCCGAACTGCCGCTCTTTTTTAAAACGTTATTAAGCGGGGCCCATTTTCTGGTGCCGCTTTGTTTCCTGTTGTATGAGCTGATCGTCGTGCGGCACTCTCCGGAACTGGCTGCCTTTAAAGCCATCTGGGTGATGGCGTTGGTAATGTTTTTGCAGAATCCGGTTAAGGCATTTTTGAAAAAGGAACCGCTGGGACCGGCGTTTAAAAAGAGCGTTGTCGATATCTTTTCGGCACTGGCCGCCGGTGGCCGCAACATGGTGTCGGTGGCCCTGGCAACCGCTGCCGCCGGTATTATTGTCGGCGTGGTAGCCCTGGGGCTGGGTCAGCTGATCACCCAGATCATCGACACCCTTTCGGGCGGCAACATTTTTCTGATGCTGGTCATTACCGCCATCGCCAGTCTGGTCATCGGGATGGGATTGCCCACCACGGCCACCTATATTGTGATGGCATCCCTGACGGCTCCGGCGATTGTAACCATCGGCGGGCTACAGGGTTTTATCGTGCCGCTGATGAGCGCGCATCTTTTTTGCTTTTATTTCGGCATCCTGGCTGATGATACGCCGCCGGTGGGCTTGGCGGCATATGCGGCCGCGGCAATTGCCAAGTCACCGCCGATTCCGACCGGGCTGCAGGGATTTATGTATGACATTCGTACGGCCATCCTGCCGTTCATGTTCATTTTCAATTCCGACCTGATCCTGCACAACATCAACAACTGGCCCCAGGGGTTGCTTATTTTTGCCATGGCCTGTGTCGGAAACTTTGCCTTTGCCTCGGCAACCCAGGGATGGTTCGTGGCCAAAAACCGGTTTTACGAAATTCCGCTGTTTTTAGCCGTCACCTTAAATTTGATGCGCCCGGATTTAATTGCACGCTGGATTGGGATCCCGCACGACCAACGCTACTGGACCTATCTGATTGGTTTGGGCCTTTACGGACTTCTGTACCTGATGCAGCGGCCACGCACTCCCAAAACCGTTGCTGCTCCGGTTACGGTATGAGGCAGGGCTCACACAGAGTACACAGAGAAAATTAAAAAGGAAATGATTATGGGTGCTGCAAAAAAAATTCTGTTGGCGGTTGGATTCAGCCAGTACACCGAACAGCTGTTAAAATATGCGGCAGGTATTGCCGAATCCATGAATGCTGAACTGGTCATTGCCAGCATTATCAATGCGCGTGATATTGAAGCCGTGGGAACCATTGCGGCCATGGGTTATGATGTCGACGGCGAAAAATATGTGGCGGGGTTAAAAGAAGAACGGCAACAGGAACTCGATCATATTCTAAAAAAAGTCGCACACCTGCCTGAAAAGATCAGGACGGTTTTTAAAACCGGCAATCCCAGCGAAGAATTGCTAAAAGTTGCCGTTAAAGAAAATGTCGATTTAATCATTATGGGCATAAAGGGCCGTACGAACCTGGAATATTTCTTCGTCGGATCCGTTGCGGAAAAAGTTTTCCGCCGCTCCCCGATTCCGATATTGTCTTACCGGGATGAAGCGAGTGCTGAACGTCTTAAAAAACATATCGATTTAGCATAATTTTTGGGTCGCCACCCTGGAAGGAGGGCATGATGTTCAGATACCTTTCTGCGACGCTTATTATCCTAATCGCCGGGATCTTGATGTGTTTGGGCCCGGCAATGGCCGGTGATCGTTTTACGGATAATGGCGACGGAACGATTACCGACCACAAGCTCGGTCTCATGTGGTCGAAAACGGACAATCAAGGCGATATCAACTGGATACAGGCCGAGAAGTGGGTACAATATACCTTTCCCGATACACTTGAAAAGAAATATGACAACTGGCGGCTGCCGACACTGGTGGAACTGCAGAGTATACTGGTGGAAAATAAGAAGGCGAAAGGGTACGAAACAGAATGCGGCCAGTGGGTAAAAACGGTGCCGGAAATAGAATTAAGCTGTGGCTGGGTTTGGACATCGGAGACCGATCCGATCGCGCCCACCGCACGGATTTTTAATTTCGACAACGTCTATCACTATACCGTGCGCAAGGCGCACAAACGGGCCTACCGGGCACTGCCGGTCAGGAATTTAAAATAGCATGGGGCAGGGAGCATGGAGCATGGAGTAAAAATGATCCGTTCATTAGCTTCCTTTGAATTTGTTAACCCCATGCCCCGTGCACCATGCGCTATGCAATCTACTTCTGGGTGACGCGTAGCACCTCTTCAACCGTGGTCAGGCCATTTAATACCTTCTGCATGCCGTCCTGCCGCAACGTTCTCATTTTTTGCTGCACGGCTTCATTTTTTATCCGGTTTGAATCAAAAGTTTTAAGAACGAGACTCTTTAGCCGCTCGGTCAGTACCATGATTTCGAAAATACCGAGCCTCCCTCTATATCCGGTGTTGAAACAATTTTCACATCCCACCGCTTTGTAGACCGCGCGCTCTTTAAAACGATCCGGCGAAAATCCAATGCTCTTTAAGTAGATCGGGTTTGGGACATAGGCTTTTTTGCAATCTTTACAGAGCACCCGCACCAGCCGCTGGGCCACCACCGCTAAAATGGATGACGAAATTAAAAACGGCTCCACCCCCATGTCCACCAGCCGCGTAATCGCACTGGCTGAATCGTTGGTGTGAAGGGTGGAGAACACCAGATGACCGGTCAGGGCGGATTGAACGGCAATTCCGGCGGTTTCCTTGTCGCGGATTTCGCCGACCAGTATGACGTCCGGGTCCTGACGGACAATCGACCTGAGGCCACGGGCAAATGTCAGATCGATTTTGGGATTAACCTGTATCTGGCTGATGCCTTTGATTTGATATTCAATGGGGTCTTCGATGGTAATAATATTGATGTTGGGCTTATTGATTGACGATAATATCGCGTACAGCGTTGTGGTTTTGCCGCTGCCCGTAGGTCCGGTATTGAGGATAATTCCATTGGGGGTAGCAACCAGCCTTTTCAACAACTTCAGCCTGCCGGGGGTCAGGCCCAGGTCCGGCAGCTCAAGCAGGGAGCCGGATTTATTCAGCAACCGCAGAACCAGCCGTTCACCAAATGCGGTCGGGATGGTGGAAACCCTCACATCGATATCCTGATCACCGATCTTAACTTCAAAGCGCCCATCCTGGGGCAATCGTTTTTCAGCGATATTCATTTTTGCCATGACTTTGACTCTGGAGATCAAAGCCGGCTGGATCCATCTGGGCGGTGTCAGCAGATCGTAGAGAATGCCGTCCACACGATAGCGGACTGTGAAACTGGTCTGGTAGGGTTCAAAATGAATATCGCTGGCGCGCGCCTTGATGGATTGAGAAATGATGTGATTGACCAATTTGATAATCGGGGCATCGCTGGTGTCATCCAGCAAATCGGCGGTTTCTTCTATTTCACTGATAATGTTGCTGCCGTTTTCTTCCATGTCCTGGACCAGCTGTTCGGCCGAGTCCCGCCGTAAATCATATTGCAGGTTGATGGCTGAAACGATGGTTTCCCGGGTGGACAGAACAATACGATAATCGTCGATGCCGATGGCCTTTACGAGGTCATCCAGGGGTTGAAAGTTCAGCGGATCGTTGATGGCAATAATGAACCCCGGCGCAAATTGCGTGGCCTCAGTTTGGGGATCGTTTTGAGGCGTCAGTCCGCAATCTTTGGCCGAGATCGGCTGACTGTATTCCAGGGGGACCAGATTATATTTTTTTAAAAACTGGATGGAGACTTTATCGGTGAAATCAGATTCTGCGGCCTCAAACGGCAGTTTCCGCCAAAAGGGCATTCCATATTGAATGCTCAATGCCTCCAACAGCTGGATTTCAGATAGATTTTTTTGGTCAATTAGGATTTGACCGATAGAGTTCCCGGTTTCGGTGCGCACCTGCTGGGCTTCGGCCAGATGGTCTTCATCGAGACCGAATTTGTCCTTCAATATGTCTGCCAAACGATGAATCATAATGGACAATGGATAATGGATATCGGTTTATTTCTGTAACGGTGCATTTTGTTCATATAGTTTTATTCCGCCTTCTTTGACGGTGCCCGTCTGCCCTGTCGTCTTGTCTTTAAAAATTTCCTGGGCTTCCGCCGGGCTTTTGATGACGCGCGGGGTCAGGAAAATATAGAGATTGGTTTTTTCGTTGGTTTCGGTTCGTTTGCGAAACAGCCACCCCAATACGGGAATGTCGCCCAGAACGGGAACTTTGGTATCATTGCGCGTGCTGGAGTCATCAATCAGACCGCCGATCACCACCGTTTGGCCATCTTTGACGATAACAGTGGTATCCACCGTTCGCTTCTGGGTTACCGGAAGGGTGGCTGAGGTGATCAGGGTCGAGGCCAGATCGATATTGGTGACCTCCAGGGAAATTTTCATGCGTATCAGGCGGCCTTCGGTCACGTGCGGGGTGATTTTTAAAATTTTACCGACATCCCGGTATTCAAAGGACTCAAATGTTCCTCCTGAAGGATCGGTGGTGGATCGGGTCTGATAGGGCCGGTTTTCACCCACCGTAATCCGGGCTTCCTCGTTATCGGTGGTTAATACCTGGGGTGTGGATAAAATGCGAAATTCATCATCGGTTTTAACGGCCTTTATGATAGCGGAGATGTTTGAAACCGTTATTCCGGCGATTTGGGTCGAGCCGCTGATCAATCCAGCCGCAAACCCCCCTGCAAACGGATTTCTGGGAACTCCGCTGCCCACATCGATATCCGGCTGGATGGTATCGGCAAAAGTTGCACCTACGTTTGTATCTCGTACCTCCCCAAACGCCTGCCAGTCGATACCGATCTCCAGACTGGTGTCGAGGTCCACCTCCATGATCAACGCTTCGATAAAAACCATGGAGCGCGGGATATCCAGTTTTTTGATGACCTCTTGCAGGACGATGTAATCTTCCTGATCGGCCATAATGATGAGACTGTTGGTGGCTTTGTCGGCGGAGATTCTAACTTTGCCGGAGATCACCGGAGCACCGCCTTTGCCTTTGGGGGCACCCGCCTGCTGGGCGGGCACTTCCTGCAGCACCTTGGCCAGTTCTTCAGCAGTGGCGTTTTTACAATAGTAGACATGGATTTTTCCCTTGCCCCGGGGAGTTTCCTTGTCAAGCATGGCAATCAGTTGCTTGATTCGGAGGGTGTCCACTTTATTTGCCAGCAGGACAATGACGTTGGTGCGCTCGTCGGCCACCATGGTGACTGCTTTTGCCGGGGCACCTTTAACCGGCTTTCTGGTAGGCTTAAAAACCGTGCTTAACAGGCTCACCATTTTGGTAGAATCCGCATATTCGATCGGAATTACCGAAATTTCCTGGCCGATGCCGGGCACATCGATTTTTTTTAGGATCTTGAACAAACGTCGGATATTTGAATGCACATCAGTGATAATCATCATATTGGTTGGCTGGTAGGCTAAAATGACACTGCTTTTCGAAATCATGGGAGTAAACAGCCGTTTGATATCAACCGGATTAGCGTATTTTAACGGTACCAGCTGGGTGACGACTTTATCTTCCGGATCGGTCGCTTCTTCACGCAGGCGGGTTTCAATGCTTTTTGAGCGCGCATCCGGTGAAGGGATAATTTTAACGATCTCCCCGGATTGCACCGTGGTGTAGCCGTGAACTTCCAGGACCGACTCAAATACTTTGTAGGCCTCTTTGAGCGATATTTTTGAGGGTGATATAATCGTCACTTTGCCTTTCACCCGTTGATCGACTACAAAATTGGTTGCGGTCAGCTCGCTCATAAACTTGATAAAAACATTGATATCCACATTGTTGAAATCAATGGATACAAACTGATCCGGGTGCTCAGGTTTTTCGGGCGCCGATTTGACCGCCTGCGCCAGGCTGGATTCTACCAGGAACGGGTGAATTGCTAAAGTTATCGCTAAAGCCGCGATAACCGGTATCAGACACCATTTAAGATCTGTCTTCATTTTTTCCAACCATTTATTCTATTCAATTTTATAATTCAGGACCCGTTTTCGGCCGCGGCGCTTTATCTCCAGTTGTACTTCGGAAGCCGATGACAGGTCGCCAAAAAGTTGCATCGCATCCTCCACCGATTCGATGGGGGTGCCGTTGACGCCGGTAATAATATCTCCATTTCGCAGCCGCATTTTTCTGAACAAGGTGTTGGGCTTGATCCCCGTGATGGAAATCCCAGACGCTTTGCCGTCCTCGATATGCGGCCGGATCCGGGCCTGCTCCATGAGTTGATCGAGATTTTGCAGCGCATTTTGAATTAGATCGCTTTTCAACGTGAGTTGACGTGGATGGGGGGATACCGGCAATTTGGGCGGTGAGGTCCCTTTTCTAGCAACCCGCGGACTGGGCCCGCTTTTTTTTGCGGCTCCGGCCTCCTCCATTCCCAATACTTCATCGCGATCCTTTACACTGAAAACGACTTTTTGCCTTAATATCAATTTTAAAGTTGCATCCTGGATGGTATCCCCGATGCGATATAGATTCTGCTTTCGGGTTTTGGTGTCTTCGATAACGGCATAAGCCCTGCGCCCCTTGCCCGTTACCGTTCCCCATAACTTTAAATTTAAATCGGTTTCTTTCAGGTCATCGACATTAATCGCCTGTGTCGGAACTTCGAGATCCGAGTTCGTGTTGAATAAATTTCGTTTTGCGATGGCACCATAGCGCGACAGCGGTGGATGATCGTCTTGTTGTTTAAGGGCCACCTTGCCCGGATGGACCTGCGGCGGCATTGCAACGGGGCTCAGCCAGGCCTTGCTGATGGTATAAACGGCGCTGACGCCAAGATAGACACCTGCGGTAATCAGCAATACATTGGCGATCATAAAATATTTTTTAGCCGTCATCATCATTGATTTATTTAAATGAATATTTGGGTGAATCCATGGTGCCTGTTATCTTAAATGGCAAGCCCTGATTATCCAAATTGCTGCCTGCGAGCAGTTGCGTGATATTCTTGCCCAGTTTGGCCAGCAACGCCGCATGCGGCCTTACCGTTCCGGACAGGTCCAAAATTTTTCTTGCTGAACGGCCGCTAAACTTAATCGATCCCGAAACATCGGCATCCAGTTGATTGCCTTCGAGCTGACAGCGGTTAATGGTCAAAGAACGGTTATTGAGCATCAATTCAGCTTCGATGGTGTTAAAGGACAGCAAATTTTGATTCAGTACCGGGGGTGAAAATTCAATTTGTCCGTCTGTCAGAATCAGATTCCCACTTAATCCCTGATGGGGTACTTTTGTTTTAAATGTCAATGTACCGCCCAAATTGCCGGAAATTTTGTGTGTTGTTATGGCGCTTAATGCTTCCAGCTGTTTCACCTGTATTCCGGATAGATCTGCACCTATCATCATCTCTCTGTTCGCAGAATTTTTATTGATGTCCACCCGGCCTTTTAAAGTACCGCCATAACCGTTGCCCTTAAACGACAGATGGGTTGTCGCCAAAAATAATGATAAAATATCAGGAGATATTTTTAAATTTTCCATCTCGGCCAGGGTCTGGCCGAGATGGTATACCCGAACGTCATACAGCTTTAAACCCGGTGGAAAACCCGGTTTTACCCGACCGATTTCCACCGTAAGACCCGGGTGCACCTGGCGGATCTGATCCGCCAGGTATTCTTTTACCGTGTCGGACGGAAAAAGGGTATAAAAAAAGAACAGGGCCGCGCAAATGATGTATATCGCCCATGAGATCCGAGTTTTAAGAACTTGCATCCTCTTATATGATTAATCCATAAACTAGAATTTATCTCAAAAATGCTCTAAAGCGGGTGCGCTAAAGTTGGAAGTGACCTAAAGTGCCTAAAGTTGAAAAATTCTATCATTATATAATAAATAAGAAAGATGGAGCGTAGTGACTCCGTAACTTTAGTCACTTCAAACTTTAGTTCACTTTAGTCACTTCTTTGTTTGAGATAGCTTATAATAATTCCCAATCAGGGCGATCTTAGGCCTCAACGGTCTCAACCTGCAAGACCACGTTAATGAGGCCCTCGTTTTTTTCTTTTTTTGAGATCGAAAGCTTTTTCACCATGACCATGTTTTTTGATGTTTCTATACCGTACAGATAGATGGTGAGCTGCTCCAGCGTGATGGCGTCCAATTTCATTTCAACCCGTGAAATCCTATAGTTGCTGTTTTTCTGGACTGTATTTGACGGCTTCATATAACTGATGCGGTCCTTGATTCCGGCCTGACCGGCGAGCTGATCCATAAACGAAAAAAGCGTAAACCCTTTTTCTCTATTGCCGAGACTGATTTCTGACAGCTGCAATTTTTCTTTCAGGGCTTTATATTCGTCTTGAAGGCGATGCATTTCTTCAAGCTCACCTTTTTTGGTCTGCAGGCTTCGCTGCATCTGGTTTTTATTTTCAAAAAAAGGCGTGATGCCAAACTGGACGATGATCAGTAATCCCAGAAGACAGCCGGCTCCGTAAATAATATATTTTTCACGCCGATTGAGCTTTTTTAGGTTTAAATATCTTTTGATGAATTCCATATGTATCGTCTTTGCAAACGTTTTATAATTCCACCTTCAACATGAAGCGAACTTCATTGCCCGAGCGATCAATGTTAGCCGAGCTAATGGTGGCCTTTTTAAAATGCTGGATTTGTTCCAGACGACTTTTAATACCGTCCACCGAGTCGTATGTGTCCGTCGTGCCGGAGATTAGCACATTATCCGGCTGAATGACCAACCGGCTAAGGTTAACCGTGATACTTTCAGGGATTTGTTCGCTGATGCTGTTTAAAATATCAATCCTGCGGATGTGGGGGCCGGCTTCAGCCTCAAAGGCCGCATCTTTTTTAGCCTGCCGCATTTTGGCCAGCATCTCCTGATAGGGATAACGAATCGTCTTGACCTCCGGAAATGTCGCCTTAAAAACCTGAGTCATCTGGCTGTTGATACCGCGGAGGCGTTTGTTTAACGTATAGGCTTCCATCATGTGGTTAAAAAACAACAACACCAATACGGCGGCTGCCAGGATGCCGCTTTTTATCAGCGGGCGCTTGTGCCTGGCTAAAAACTTCTGGGCGGCAAATTGGCCTTTGTGGAAATTAAGGCCATCGTAACCCTCGACCTCCATCAACGCGAGCGCCAGGGCATTGTCCATCCGGGCCGGAACCCACGGACTTTCCGTATCACTCTCCAGCGGGATGCCCAGGTGGTCTGCAATTGAGGCCGCCTTGACCGGTATGTCCAATATCCCGGACAACGCTGCGGCCATTTCGGCTTCATTCAGCCCGATCCCGCTAACAACCAATTCAATCGGCTGGAAATTCAACCCTGACGATTCCTGGAAGGCCGCCAGTGTTTGCAGGATTTGAACACAGAGCTGTGGTGCTTTAGAGGGGCCGGCTGGCGGCAATGGAAACGACCGTATCAGCTGCAGGCGGCCGCCTGCCAGGACAAAAAGGGTGCCGTAAGTATCATCAATTTCGATAAAAAGCTGATCTTCTTCCGGATCGGCTTGATTGGCCAGACACAGGGCAGTGGGCAACCCACCGAGCGTGAGTTTTTCCGGGTCGACTTTAATCGATGCCAGGGCCTCAATGTAGGGCGATAGCTGGTTTTTTTCAATCGCCGCGGCAATGAGTTCGGTCTGTTCACCGGCAGGGGCGCCATTTAAGGCGTGAAAATCAATAACCAGGTCTTCTACCGCATAGGGCAGGGTGGGTTCAAGTTCAAAGGGCAGAACCATACGGATCTTTTTGGAATTGCTAAATGGGATCTGCAGGTTCCGGAAGATAAATTGATTGGCAGGAATGGAAACGACATAGTCACTTCCGGTCAAGTCCATTTTTTCAGTCAGGGTTTCCAGAGCAGCAGACAGGCTTCTTTCCGGGTCATCGGGACCGGAATAGGGCAAGTGAATAAAATCATCCACGCGGTGTTCCCGCAGGCTGCTGTTTAAAAGCACTGCCGTTACCGTGTGATTTCGGATATCAATGCCGAGGACTTTTCTGCTCATTCGGTTTCCCAGCTTAAGATTTTACAACCCCACTTACCGGTTTTTGCACTTTTTAACCGCTGGACCACCGCGGTGGCGGTCAACACGGAATCGTTCACTTTTGCCTCTGATATAATTCTAAAGATGTCACTGGCAATGGTGATCAGCTTTGTATCCAGATTTATTCCGCCAAATCCGGCAATGTTTTTATACCACGTTGGATCTGATAAGTCAGGGGCATCTTTTTCAGTGGCGGCTTCCTGGCGCAATTCGAAAAAGGCCTGGGCCAGGTCCGCGTTTTCAGACGGCAGCATCGCGACCAGTACCGGAAGCTCTGCGGTGTTGATGTTTATCTTTCCAGGAAAGGTAAACGAAGTGCCGGCCCCCGGTGTCATGCCATATACGGTCAATGAGTCTGCGATTCCGGGCTTTTCCGTGCTGCCGTAAAATAATTCGGCAGTGATGCCCTTGACCAGCAATAGATCATTGATGTCCGCTATCGGACCGTTGCGACTGCTGTAAGAGGGGCTCAAATCCTGATAATATGCGGATTCGGCACCGCTTAATCCGGTAATGGCTTCATCATCGCCGGAATCAAGCCAGTCTTTCAGTGAATTGATAATTGCCGGTGGCTGGCTGTCTTCCGGTGTTTCTTCACTGGCATCCCTGAAATAGTATAAATATCGCTCCAGAAGCTGGCGCTGGGAATCGTTGAAATTCCGGCTGTCGGGAAATGTTACCAGGGCGTTTACCTGAATGCGGCCCATTTCGTCGCTGATGGTGACCGCAAGCGTTCCATCATCAAAGGGGATTTCGCTCAGCAATTCATTTATTTTATCTGGATTTGCCCAGCCCTCCTGTAAGGAATCGATATTTGACTCTGCCCGATCTTTTGCCAGCAGCGCCATGGCGGCATGAATGCCGGAAGCTGCCATTTGCGACAGGGTCAGGCGATCCCGTGCAGCGGCTGTCGAAATAACCGCAAAGCGTGCCCGGCGATTGTATTCCAGAGCCGTAGCGATAAGAATGGTCGTCACGGAAATGACCATCAAAAGGGCAATGCCGCGATTATTACCGATCATTTTGGCCATTTTCACCATTTCTTACTCGGTTTTGTCCCGGGATATGGGCAAAGACACCATGGTTTCAAAGGTTTGCGAAGCCGCTCTGTTTGCCAATTCCAGTTTTATGCCAATCGCTTTCGGTGTCGCATAGCCGAATTCATCCGAATCCGAATCCCAGACATCGAACTCAATCCCGTCTTTGTCATAAAATTTATACGACAAGGATTTGACGTACTTACACAATACCGGATCGCTGCCTCTTTCTTCAAAGGCAGGATACGGGTAAAGGCTATCCGCACGTTTTAGTACCAGATGCCCGTCAACTCTGGCCTGAACGTAATATATGATTTCAGCAATTCCTTCTCTGGAACTTTTCTCAAAACCAACGTGGGCCCGGCTGGCGAATCTTAAATTTTTTGCAAATCCCGTGCCACCGGTATCCTGGACGCTGGCAACAAACCGATACGGATCCGGCGGCTGATCGAGTTCAGGCGGCTTATAAATCGGTCGCTGGGTAACGTGGATCGACTCCAGGTCAAGCGCCATGCGTTTCAGGCAGTTTTTCGCCATTTCATATATAGCTGCACCGTCGTTTAACACCTCTGTGGTTGAAAATACGGCATTAAACGATGCCAAAACAGTCGTTACCACGATTGCCAGTATCGCGGTCGCCACCAGGATTTCCATCAGGGTAAAGCCCGCCGCCGATTGGCGACTGGCTTCTGGTTTCGACTCGACTGCCTTCGACAAGCTCAGGCCCCGAGCATGCCGAGGGGAGCTCGTCGCAGGCTGGCTGCTGGCCGCTGGCCACCGGTTGTTGGTACCATGAAATTTGAAATCTAAAATGTAGAACTGAACCATAAATTAACCCATAAATCGGATTATTTAAATCAAACGTTAATCTTTTTAAATTCCGCAATCCGCATTCTGCATTCCGAATTCGATCAACTATTCTCTTTGAAATCGATACGTTCTTAAGCTGTATGAAAATCGATCGCTGTTGTACGTTACGGTGACACCAATTCGCTTTAAATCATCGGCGACTTCTCCCAACACCTCAGAGGATACATCGGCTAATGAAGCCCGCCAGCTATAGCCCGGGTATTGTTCGCCGAAGTCGCCTGAATCTTCCGGGAAACCTCCTGATGAAAGGGTTTCCAGTTCAGCCATCTTGTTTTGAGCCAACAGGGGAGCCAGGGTATAGAACCGGGCTGCGGTGTTCATGGTCAAACTCTGGGAATGCATTCGGTATACGCTCACCAGTACGATTGACATAACGGCCAGGGCAATCATAACTTCAAGCAGCGTAAAACCGAATGCGGTTCGTGAAAACCCGGGTGGGTCCTTGAGATATCGATGTTTGAATTGAGCCATCGGATGTGCACTTTTTTATACAGTTTTCATCCAGACTATTATACAAAATTTAACACCAAATATACAGTTTTTTTTAAAAATGGCGATTCAGTTTTCAAAACTGGCGTACATCTCGTAGCGGGTCACTTCATATAGAAAAGGCTCTATCAGATAGGATACATATTTTTCCCCGTCTTGTAGGTGAATCAGGGCCTTATCCGAGTAACCGTTTTTATAAAACGTAATATGAGTCTGGCCCGCATGTATTTTACCGCCAATGGGGTATTCAATATCGGCGATTTTTAGACCGCTCGGAAGGGAATCGGCATTCAATGCGGCGTTTTCAAGAGCTTCAGCCGACATGGACGCATCGGTTTCCCAGAACCGTTCCGTATCCAGGTCGATATGCAGCGTATATTGCTTCTGATTACGGATCGCCGCTTCTTTTAATGCCCGAATTTTACCGATAATCCATCGCGAACCTGTTTTGGTTTTGTCCAAAAATAAGGTTTCATGGAAACGGGGGACGGTAAAAACCAGCATGATACCCAACAACAAAATGACCACAATCAGCTCCAGCAGGGTAAAACCGTTCCGGTGTGCTTGGTAAGTCGTCCGTGGTCCGTGGTTTTGCGTTGCTTTAAATTTGTTATTGGCTGTTGACATCGTGATAAAATATACGTCTGCTATGTTTGGCGCTCCCCCGGCATCCAAAGTACGATAAACAACGGACAACAGACAACGGACGACTGACAAAATTCTTCACTCGACTTCCCAGTTATTAATATCCTGATCATCCGCCCCTTCACCGCCGGGTACGCCATCTTTCCCATAGGAAATTAAATCAAAGTCGCCCTGTACACCCGGTGAAATATATACAAATTCGTTTCCCCAGGGATCTTTCGGCGTCTTGCGCTTTTCAAGATATCCGCCTTCGCGCCATTTTTTCGGTATCACCCCGGTTTCGGGTTTTTCAATCAACGCCCCAAGTCCCTGTTCAGTTGACGGGTACACGCCGGTGTCAAGCTTGTACATTTTTAAAGCGGTCTCAATGCTGGCGATATCCATTTTGGCCTTTACGCGTTTTGCTTTTTCCGGCTCCCCCATTATTTTGGGTCCGATGTAAAGCGCCAGGATGCCGAGTATAATGACAACAACCATCAATTCAATTAAGGTAAATCCCCGGTTGTCATTGCTAGTTTTGTACACCATATCGCTTTTTCCCTTTCGAAGCTTGTTAGAATATATGACCATTCTTAGCGGATCAGCTGGTTCATTTCAAAGATGGGGAGGCAAATTGAAAGCACGATAAACCCGACCACGCAGCCCATTACCAGAATCATGACCGGTTCCAGAAAAGACGTCAGCCGCAGGATACTGTTTTCGGCCTCTTTTTCAAAAATATCGGCAATCTTATTGAGCATGCCTTCCAGTTCACCGCTTTGTTCTCCCACCTGAATCATTTGAATGGTCAGTTGTGGAAAGACTTGGCCCTCGTTCAATGCTGCCCATAAAGCCTGTCCCTTGCCGACCTCCTGGGCCGCTCTTTGAACTGCACTGGAGATCAGCACATTGCCGGCGATATTTTTGACGATATCAAGTGCAATTAACATGGAAACCCCGTTCTCGAGGAGAGAACCCAGTGTTCGGGTAAAACGGGCCACTGCCAGTTTTTTTGCCAAAACACCAAAGATCGGCAAAGAAAGCATAGTTTTATCGTAAACATAACGACCGTTTTCGGTTTTCTTCACTCGATGCAGGGTGATGCCGGCGCCAATAATGATCATAAGGATAACCCACCAAAACGATTTGAAAAAGCCACTTAAAAAGATGAGCAATCGCGTCGGTGCCGGCAAAACCTGGTCCATATCCGTAAAAATAGCGGTGATACTCGGAACAATGTAGGTTAAAAGCACAAACAATACCAGGGTACCGATGACACACATGAACAGGGGATATGCCAGGGCAGTCTGAATTCGGTTGGATAAATCCTGCGCCTTTTCGGTAATGTCTGCCAGGCGCTCTAGGACAATTTCGAGTGTGCCGGAAGTCTCCCCGGCGCGGACCATGTTAATAAACAGGGGGGAGAAAATTCCCGGATAGTGCGATAATGCCTGCGCAAAACTTTGGCCTTCAACAATGGCATCTTTAACCTGGGCCAATATCGTTTTAAGGCGATGGGATTTGGTTTGGGGCACCAATGCATCGATTGCAGAGACCAGCGGGAAACCGGCGGTAATCAATGTTGACAATTGCCGGGTCATTATCGCGATTTCGGCGGGTTTGACCCGGGTCAGATAGCGGCCCAGATCAACGATCCGGGGCGCTTTTTTTACTGGCGCCTCCTGGGATTCTTTGATGGCGACCGGGAAGATACCGGTTGCACGCAATTTCTGGCGCGCGGCACCCGCACCGTCGGCATCGATAATACCGGAGGTCGTCTTTCCTTTGGCATCCAGTGCCGTATATTCATAAACGGGCATTTTAGATTTGCTGTGTAATTTCGGTTATTTTTTTTCAGGCCGGGTCATTAATTTCAAAATATAACATATTAAGAATATTACGATATTGGTCTATTTTCAACCAGAAAATTATTTAAGAAATTTGCCGAATTCTAAATCACCTTCGCGCATGGCTCTTTCCGGGGGATCCACATGCACAACCACATCCAAAACCTCCGGAATTGCATCAATGATGCGTGCTTTGACGTTATCGGCGATATTGTGGCCTTCCCGCACGGTTATTAATCCTTCAACAACGATATGCAGATCCACCTGAATGCTGGAACTGATATACCTTGTTCGAATATCATGAACCTGCAGAACACCTTCGTTTTTGAGCGCGATGTCCCGAATCTTTTTGCGGGTCTCTGTCGGTGCGCCGACGTCAATCAGCTCGCTGAGCCCGGGCCAGATGATTTTAATTGAAGCGTGTAAGATGAAGATAGAAACGACTACGGCTCCGACGCGATCCAGGAATGACCAGGATGGAAAAATTCTGGCACCGGCGACCGCGATTAAGACCGGAAGCGAACTTAAGGCATCCGTGCGATGGTGCCATGCGTTGGCGGCCAGTGCAGTGCTTTTCACTCGTCGACCGGTGATGGCTGTCCAGCGGTAAATACTTTCTTTGCACACAATTGAAGCCAACGCCGCAAGAACTGCAATCCAACCCGGGGGTCCAGCTTGTTTTTCCTGCAGCGTTGAAATGGCTTTCCATCCGATCCCGATGCCTGCTGCTATCAGCATGACACCGATAAAAACCGTCACCAGGGTTTCTAAACGCCGATGACCATATGGATGATTTTCATCCGGTGGACGGGACCAGTAATGTGATCCTGCAATCACCGCAATATCTGTTGTCAGATCGGTAAGGCTGTGGATCGCATCTGCGACCAGGGCTTGACTTCTTCCAAAAATGCCGGCAGCGAATTTAATAGCGGCAAGAACCAAATTGACGAAAAGCCCGATCCAGGTGACCTTACGCACGATCCTCTCTTTTGAAGTCTCATCAGCGCTTGAAGTTTGCGCGCTTTTTTGATTCTGAGTCACCCTGCTCATTCCTGTGCTGTATTCCAGGCAATTTAAATTTCCGACCTTATTGCCATATATAGCATTTTGGCTTATAAAATAACACCTCACTGAAAATCAAATTAAATTAAGACAAAACGATTGGAAAAATTCGGGCGTGAAAAGAAAGTGGAGCCACTGGAAAAGCAGCTGGATAAACTCTGCGTTACCTGAGAAAATGTTTGAAAAGATAAATTAGCCACGGACCCACACAGACCCACAAAAACCTTTAAAAATAGATGGAAACAGATGAAAAATTCATATTCTACTATCCGTATTAAAGCCATCATCGGTTTTGTCTGTGTCTGTCTGTGTGGGTCTGTGGCTAATGAAAAATAGCTAGGAATCTAAGGACTTGCCAATGAACCTTCTCAACAGTTTTAGTTTTGAATTACCGACCAAAATAGAATACGGCGTTGGCGCAGCCAAGGGCCTGGCTGATGTGATTAAAAACTTAAATGCCAGAAACATACTCCTGGTTACCGATAAAGGCATAAGAAATTCCGGGCTGCTGGAGCGTATTTCGAATCTATTGGATGCCAACAAATTGGCATACAACATTTTTGATAATGTCGAACCCAATCCGAAAGATTATAACGTTCAAGAAGGCACTGAAATCGCAAGTCGGTTTGGCCCGGATTGCCTGGTGGCGCTTGGCGGCGGCAGCCCGATCGACTGTGCCAAAGCGATTGCGGTGGTGGCGCGTCAGGGAGGTGCAGTCCGAGACTATGAAGGTCCCAATAAAATTGGTGCCGATGTGCTGCCGTTGATCGCCATCCCGACCACCGCCGGGACCGGCAGTGAGGTTACCTTTAGCTCGGTGATCACCGATTCCAGCGAGAAATTTAAATTTAGCATTAAAGATCCCAAAATTGCGCCAAAGGTAGCACTGGTGGATCCTGAGATGACCTTGACCATGCCTCCGGAATTAACCGCGTCTACCGGTATGGATGCCTTAACCCATGCCATTGAAGGATTTACCGCCAAAGCTTCAGAGCCCATTGCGGATTCGGCCGCGCTTTATGCGATTGAATTAATTACGGCCTACCTTAGAATCGCTGTATCTGACGGCAATAATCTGGAAGCAAGGGCGGCAATGTTGCTGGGCAGCGTGCTGGCAGGAATTTCCTTCAGCCACTCCGATGTTGGCGCCGTCCATTGCGTGGCTGAAGCGCTCGGCGGAAAATATGATGCGGCCCATGGGGTTTGTAATGCCGTTGTTTTACCGGCGGTAATGGCATACAACATGGAATACTGCAAGGAGAGATATGCACGGATTGCCGCCGCAATGGAGCGGTCCCATGAGAATGTTGACAAGGCCGCGCGCCAGGCCGTCAAGGCCGTACAAAAACTGGCTAGCGATGTTCGTCTGCCGGAGTTTGGCTCCCTGGGGGTTCAAGAAAAGGACTTTGAAGAACTGGCGCTGAATTCGTTTAAAAACGGAAGCAATATCGATAACCCGCGACCCATGACAAAAGAGGATTATTTAAGTTTGTTTCAACTCCTAACTGGTTAAAGGCGGTTTCAGGGTCTCAAATTACGGCCGCAGGCTAATTGGGCTAAAAGCTCAAGGCTAAAAGCTCAAGGCTCAAGGCTCAAAGAAAAAAAATGATTTAATCAATTTGCTTTCAGCTTTCAGCTTTGAACTTTCAGCTAACCATCACGTAAGTTTTTTAAATTTGCTTCAATATCGTCATCAGACCATAAAGAGAATTTTGAGCACCAACAACGAGCAAACCATGATCCGAATCATCCACGCGCAAACTGAAGATCATTATCGATCGACACGCAAGCTATTTCAGCAATATGCGGACTCTTTGGGTTTTGACCTTGAGTTTCAGGGCTTCAGTCAAGAACTGGCAGCACTTCCCGGAGACTACGCACCGCCGCAGGGCTGTATTCTTCTGGCGCAAAGTGCGGAAGAATACGTCGGTTGTGTGGCACTGCGCCCTCTGAGCAACAGGATTTGCGAGATGAAGCGGCTTTATGTGCTTCCGAGCAACCGCGGTCAAAAAATTGGGCGGGTCCTGGCAGAGGCCATCATTGACGAGGCACACACCCGAGGCTATGAACGCATGCGTCTTGACACTATCGAAACTATGACAGAAGCGAAGCAGCTTTATCGATCGCTGGACTTTCGACCAATAGAACCTTATCGGTACAATCCCCTTGATAATCCGTCTTACTTTGAAAGGGATCTGCGCCTTAGGAGTTGTAAGACATGAAGGTATCGTTAATTGCAGCGATGGCGAAAAATCGTGTCATCGGGAGACAAGGGGATATTCCCTGGAGAATCCCGGGGGAACAGAAGATTTTTAAAAAAATTACTCTGGGCCATGCCGTGATTATGGGAAGAAAAACCTTTGAATCTCTCGATCAACCCCTTCGCGACAGAACCAATATCATCGTTACCCGTCAAACGGATTACCGAGCAGACGGCTGTATTGTGGTCCATGATCTACCGAGCGCCATTAAATGTTGTCCGGAAGATGAAGACGAAGCATTTGTCTGTGGCGGCGGGCAATTGTATCACGAAGCGCTTCCACTGGTTGATCGCATTTACTTAACGGTGATTCCCAGGGAAATACCCGGAGATACCTATTTTCCCGATATTTCGTTGACTGAATTTCGGGTGAGACAATCAGAATCGATTAAGGCTGCGGGAGTTGAACCGTACAACTTTTTTATTTATGAACGAATCATATGAATATGAAAACACCCAATCCTGAATACATAAAGCGAATTAATGAAGGAGAGACTGATGAGCGATACCCAAACTAAAAAATACGGATGGAGTCAAGATATGCCCACATCATTACTGGATAAACTGAAAGCCGATCTGAAGCAGTCCATGCTGAATAAGGACGTCGAAGCCCGCAGTGCCATCCGGCAAATTATGGCTGAATTCCCCAAACTGACCGTGCCCATCACCCTGGAAAGCGGCAAAAAAACGACGCGTCTCAAAACCAATGAAGAGATTACCAATGATGACATTGTCGGCATCATCCAGGGGTTGACAAAATCCGAACGGATGGTGCTGGAGATCAAAAATGAAGAATCTTCAGACTACCTCAACATTCTTCAATTGTATTTGCCCAAAATGGCCTCTCGCGAAGAGATCATTGCCTGGATCAGGGACAATATTGATTTTTCCGAGTACAAAAACAAAATGCAGGCGATGGGTTCAATAATGACGCACTTCGGCAAACAGGCTGATGGGAAGATGGTGAGTGATATACTGCAGAAATGGCAATAAAAACAATAAAACTGCGCGTCGGGGAAGCAGCGGCGACGGAAAGGAATCTGCATGTTAAAGCGACGCTTTTTAAATTTCAGATTGAACGTTGTTTTGTTTGTTTTTTTTCTGCCGGCATTTTTGATTACAACGTCATTCTGCTTGCAGGCAAAGACAACTGCCGTTCAGCAGACCTCCAAAAGCTGTCTATGGACTGTTGACACCCAGTCGAATAAAATTTACCTGTTGGGCTCCCTGCATGTTCTCAAGCAGGACACCTACCCTTTAGCTGCTGCTATCGAAAGGGCCTATGCCGACAGCCGGGTAATCATATTTGAAACCGATATTGCTGCCATGCAGGAGCCGGGCATGCAGGCCAAATTGCTGGAGCTGGGCATATATCCGGCCGAACAAAACCTGCTTCAGAATATTGATGGAAACACCAGACAGCTGCTCGAGAAGAAAATGAGCGAGATCGGCCTGCCGTTAGAACAATTTTCCCGGTTCAAACCGTGGCTTGTGGCATTGACCCTGACAACGCTAGAACTTCAGCGGATGGGGTATAGTCCCAATTATGGTGTTGATGTTTACTTTTTTAACAAGGCCAAAGCCGATGGTAAAGAAATCGGTTTTCTGGAACCCGCGGAGTTTCAAATAAACCTGTTGGGCAACATGGTTGAACAGGATCAAAACGATTTTTTAAGTCAGACTTTAAATGACTTGGAGGTTGTCAACGAGCTGGCCGGGGATTTGGTCAAGTCCTGGAAAGACGGTGATGCGAATAAACTCCAGGAACTGTTATATAAGAGTTTCAAGGATTATCCGGACCTCCATGATCGCCTGCTGATTCAGCGAAATAAAAAATGGCTTAAGGAAATTGAAGGCGCCATGCGAAAAAATAAAAACACCCTTTTTGTCGTGGGAGCAGGCCATTTAGTGGGTCCTGAAAGCGTCGTCGATTTGTTGAAGAAGA
>CBDUUO010000004.1:0-23538 GCA_965370395.1 uncultured bacterium | reverse complement strand
TTTGCTGAGATTGTGATTGGCAAATCAAATATACTTTTTCCCGAGATGTTAGATTCAGGCACGCATGTCACAATTTTGGGTAGGTCCAAATTTATTATATTAGCACATGGAATCTATAATAAATCATGGGAGCTGTTGAAATATAAAGGCGCACGGTTTCGCGGCAAAAGAACTATCATGAAAAGTTTGAATTCTAATATTTAATCTGTAAAAGTGTTGAAAGGCTGAGCGTGGCTCGTAACCATTAATTTTGTAAGATTCGGAGTGTTATGAATTGACAATTTTGAAATAATTGCTTTATTAATTTTGAAACTGGTCACAGCTATTATTATGGACTTAAAAAGTCGGGATCCAGATACTCTGGGTCAGGATAAGAATAAAATCCTTTGCCTGTCTTAATTCCAAGTGTTCCTTCCCGAATCATATCTTTTAAAGCTGCAGGCGGATGATCGTCCGGGTTCTTGGAATCCTGATAATATACCATTTCAATGTCGTATATGACGTCTAAGCCAACAGTGTCCATTAAGCCAAAAGGCCCCCACGGAGTTCCTGTAAAAATCATCCAAGCTCTATCAACGTCATGGTAGTCGACATATCCGTCTGCCCACATATGCAGGGTTTCTCTTTTAATCGCCCGCCACACCCGGTTGAAGCAAAAGCCTAAGATTTCTTTCTTTACTGTGAGCGGAACCACACCCAGTGAACGAACAAATTTTAAGCCGGCTTCTAAAACCACGGAAGTAGTCTTTGTTCCGCCCATGACGTCAGCCATATTCTGGCCAAAGGCCAATTGATAGAAATGAATGTTTAGGCATCTTTCTGGGCGCCGGGTTGCCCCCTCTAGTCTAGAGACTGGCATAGAGGATGAATTAGTAGCCAAGATGGTATAATCGGGAGCGGCTTCACCCATTTCCCTCCACACTTTTAATTTCAGGTCCAAATTTTCAGGTACGACCTCCATAACTAGATCCGCATTTCTCACTGCTTGGTCGAGACTTGAATGCATTTTGATTTTTTTCGCCGCGGCAGGCCATTCATAGACCTTTATGGGTGATGGCCTGACCTTGGACTGGTCAATGGATAGGAAAGCGCTCATGGACCTTTGGAAGACACCATCCTCTAAATCATAAGCAGACACATCATAGCCCGAAGCCGCTGCCTGGGAAGCAATCTGTGCGCCTAAGGTTCCTAAACCCAAGACAGCCACCTCTTTGATCTTCCGCACCATACTGTTTTACCTCCCTTATACTAAAGATTGTCTCCATAAGCTTTGTGATGACATACATCCATTTTCTTTACGGCTTCCTTGGTGAAATTTGGTCAGTTCTCCGTTTTTCTTTAGCCAGAAAGGCGTTATAAAGTTGGTAAGTTGTTAAACTTTTAAGGATGTCGGCTATCTGAGCCAAACGCAGTGCCTTGCTTTCTGATAGATCGGGTTTTACAAATAAGGTCGGCATCAGCCTATGCCCAGCAATTCCTTAACTCGTGCGATCTTGTCCTCTATATGCGCTTGACGGCTAATCATGATCCTCTGGGCCGTTGGCGGACCGGCCCCATGCATAGACTCGATAAGATAACCGACCGCGCCTGCACCAGCAACCAGGTTTTCGATCAATCGCAGTACCTTTATTCGGTCTACCACATCCCCGTCTGGAGAAGCAGCCAGATATTTTTTGATATACGGCCCGGCAACCGGATCGGAAAGATCGGCTGCAGAAGGCATGGTGCCCAATAGGCCGCCTGCAACATCGGTGGCCAGCCTGGCCAGCTCATAAGGAAAACGTGTGACGTTCAATTTACAGACGTTAGCTAAAAGTAAATTAACCTGATAATTGCCTGCTGGCGTTTGTTGGCCCATGGCTGAGCAGGCAATCCCGCAAGAATAAATTGTTTCATTAAGATGAATCATCTCCACGATTTTATCTTTAATGTGGCTGGCTTCAGCCACTCCATTCATACGCGCGATGAGCGCTGTAGCCCCGATGAGGGCATCACCGACGCCTGCCTTGCATCCACCGTAGCTTTGGCGATGGTAAGAGGCAAAGCGTTCAACAAGAATGCCGGAAAAATCAATTTCGCCGTCCAGAAAAATGCGTTCCTTTGGCACAAAAACATTATCGAAGACGGTCATCACCTCCTGACCCCCGAAACTAGGGTTACCCACATCGAGAGTGGATTTTTCCAGCTTGCGCGTATCACTAGTTTGACGGCCGTAAATATAATGCACGCCTTTCGCATTGGTCGGAATTGAGCAGCAGATCGCCCAGTCCTGCTCTCCCGGTCTAAGTGTCAGTGTCGGCATTATCAGAATCTCGTGGGAATTAAGCATGCCGGTCTGGTGTAGCTTGGCTCCACTGATCACCACTCCTCCAGGCTTGCGCTCCCTAACACGTAGATACAGATCAGGGTCAGCTTGATCCTTCGGCCGTTTTCCTCTATCGCCCTTGGGGTCTGTCATGGCTCCGTCCACCACCAAATCTTCTTTCTGGATCCATTTCCAGTAGTCTCGAAAGCTTTGGTGGTAAACAGTACCATGCTTCTGATCGCATTCAAAAGTGAAAGCAGCCGCCTGCTGTGAGGGTTCCACCAGGCCATGTTCGGGTAGATCCCCGGTTTTTTCACCCAGCACATGGGCCTTCAGCCCAAGGGATTTGATTGACTTTAGGTATTCATCACCTGTTTTTAGCACCATTCATATTCCTCCCGTTCAATAATGGTGGACACGCCCTGGCCACCGCCACGCAGGCATTGGCGCATCCGTATCGGCCGCCTTTGACATTTAATGTACGAGTCAGGGTGCCGGTCAAGCGGATGCCGGTGGCTCCCAGAGGATGGCCGATGGCGGTGCCGCCGCCCATGACGTTCACTTTTTGCGGATCTATCCCCAGCTCCTGGATGCAGTTGAGGGCAACGATGCAAAATGCCTCGTTAATCTCCCAGAAGTCAATGTCAGCGGTTTTAAGTCCGGCCTTCTCCAGGGCCTTTTTGCTGGCCGGCACCGGGCCCTGTCCCATAATCGTGGGGTCCACACCGGCAAATCCAATGGATCGGATGGTTGCCAATGGTTTGATGCCTGTTCTTTTTATCAGTTCCGGCAGCAACTGCGCTAACAATTCATCGGCTCTCATTTTGCAAAACCAGTCTCTGGCCGGATCATTGGGCCTGGAGCGAGATTGGGCTGTCCTCAGATAACCTGCGATAACGACTTCTTTCATGAGCATGCCTCCTTTTAATCTTGATAAAACGTTCTGCCCGTTTCGGCCATTTCCTTGATCAAATCCGCCGGCTTGAAGCGTGGTCCGTACTGCTTTTCTAAGCCGATGAGCTTTTGGTAAACATTTTTAAGGCCCCCCTTATCCGCATATCGGAGAATACCGCCGCGATAGGGCGGAAAGCCGGTGCCGTAAATCATGGCCAAATCCATATCCTGGGGCCGATCACAGATACTTTCTTCAATCATCAGCGCGGCCTCATTAATACCGAGAGACAACATGGCATCTATGATCTCATCTTTTGACATCTCCCGGGGCGAGATATTGTTATCCCGGAGATATTTTTGTACGACGTTTACCACTTTGGGGTTGGGAACCGGCTGATCACCGCTGTATTCAAAATAGCCGGCGCCTGTTTTACGGCCAAAACATCCGGTCTGGTAAATGCGCTCAGTTAAAGGATGAATTTTATAACGCTTTCCTAATCTTTTCTCAAAGGTCTTGGTGACATGGTAATTGATATCTATTCCGGTAAGGTCTGCCAGCGTTGCCGGTCCCATGGGCATGCCGAAGTCGGTCATTGCGGATTCGATGGCAGTACCATCCACACCATCGGCACTCAAGTATACGGCACCGCCCATTAGACCGCCCAGTTGGCGCGATACATAAAATCCGGGGCCGTCATTCACCACGATCGGTATCTTTTTTATAGCCCGGGAAAAGGCGATGGTAGTCGCCAGCGTCTGATCAATGGTCTTTTCGGCACATATGACCTCCAAAAGCTGCATTCGATGCGCCGGATTAAAAAAGTGCATTCCGATCATGCGGCCGGGATTAGCAAGAAAGGAAGCCATTTCGGTAATCGGTAGTGCCGAGGTGTTGGTGGCAAAAATAACATCAGCCCGACAAATGTCCTCCAGCTTCTGCCAGATCTCCTGCTTGATCTGCATGTCTTCCAATACGGCTTCGATGATCAGATCGACATCTTTCATATCTTCCAAAGATGTGGTCGTTTTCAGTTGATCGTTGAGCATATTGTCCAGGTCTGTCTGGGTCATTTTCTTTTGCTTAATAGGGTAGTCAAAGGTTTTGCGAATAGACGCCATTGCTTTTTCAAGAGCTTCATCGCTAATTTCCCATAAAACGGTATCAAATCCACCTTTCAGTAGCACATTGACGATACCGGTTCCCATAACACCGCCTCCGAGCATACCCACTTTTTTGATTTTAGCAGGTTTGATGCCTTCAATGCGTGGCAGTTTGCCGGCAGCACGGGTATTGAGAAATATGTCGATTAGATTTTTGGCCACATCAGAAACCACACAGTCGGCAAACAGCTCGGATTCTGTTTCAATATCAGCATCGATATCGTAGCCAAGACCTTTTTCAATGGCTTCGATGGCTTTGAGGGGAGCAATGTACCCTTTGGCCTGAGCCCCGGTCATGGCTTTGGCAAACTCGACCATACCTTTTTTCTCGGCGGCGCTGGGCAGTCGATCAAATCGATTTCTTGTCGTGCGAAATTTGATATTAATTTGGCCCGATATAAACCGGTTAGCGGCTTTTACGGCCCTATTTACCAGGTGATCCGGTTCTGCCACTTCATCTACCAGTCCTCTGGTATGAGCCACTTCAGCACGGATTGGCTTTCCGATGGTAATCATTTCGAGGCCATAACGAAGCCCGACAAGACGTGGTAACCGCTGTGTGCCGCCGGCCCCGGGAATCAGTCCGATCTGAACCTCGGGCTGTCCGAGATTCACCCCTTGGGCCGCCACGCGATAATGACAAACCATGGCAATCTCCAGGCCGCCGCCCAAACAGTTGCCGTTGATGGCGGCAACCACCGGTTTCGGGCCGGTTTCAATGGTGTTCAGGAATCGGTTGTTATCCTTGAGTTTTGGCAAAAGTTCGTCTTTGGTCTTGACGTCTTTAATCTGGGTAATGTCGGCTCCGGCAATGAAATTTTTCCCGCTGCCGGTCAGAACAATCGCCTCGATCTCCTCATCTTCATAGGCTTCGCTGAACGCTTCGACGAGGTCCAGAACAAAATGTTTCGAAAGCTGGTTGACCGGCGGATTGTTCATGGTGAACACCGCGATGCCATCTTTTAACTTTACCTGAAGCGTTTTGTAATCCGTCTTCATTTTTCCCCCTTAATCCCTGTCTCATTTAATAGGTCTTAATTTTAAAGCCCGCCAAAACCCTCATCTGAAATTTGAATGGCTGCTGCACAGCCGTTTGCAATGGCATCCATTTTCCCCATCGTTGCCTGAAGTTCAGTGTTGATAAAAAAATCGGCGGTTTTGATCTGGCCCTCGTAGAAGGATAGATCTTTTTTCTTGGGTTTGGCCGATAATTGGGTTGATGCCACCAGAGCGCGCCAGAGAAGCATCCAGGCCATAATCGTATCGCCGATGACATACAAAAATGGGAGAGAGTGGGCAAAGGCCACTTTGAATTCAGCAGACAGGGCCTTTTTGCCCAGGTGTAAAGCGACCTCACCGAGACGGTTCGCAGCGGTCTCAACCTCAACGGCCAGGTCTTTGGTTTGTTCAACCTGCCTGGCCCGGTCAACCGTTTTTTGAACCTCTCCGAGAAAATTCACAAATACCGTACCTTCTTTCATGCCGAGCTTTCGCCCCAGCATATCAAGAGCCTGGATCCCGCTGGTGCCTTCATAAATGGATGTAATTTTGCAATCCCTGGCATACTGCTCGACCAGGTAATCCTTTGTATAGCCGGCACCGCCGAAGACCTGAATGGCCTGGATGCAGACTTCGTGGCCTTTAACGGCCATATAGTCCTTCACCACCGGCGTCAGCATTGAAAAAAGATCTGCATGACGCTCGCGATCTTCGGCCTTTGGCGAAACATTTCCTTTGGTTCCGATTACGGTCATATAATAAAAAAAGCTGCGCATCCCGTCCACATAGGACTTCATCCACAAAAGGTTTCGGCGAACATCGGGATGTTTGATAATTGGGACCGATGGTGCGTTGTGATCGGCGAAATTTTCCAGATCTCTTCCCTGGATACGCTCCCTGGCGTAATTGACTGCCAGCAGGTAAGCAGATGAAGCATAAGTCAATGCCTGCAGACCGGTACTCATGCGGGCATCATTGATCATGTTGAACATGATTTTCATGCCTTCACGTTCCTGACCCAGCAAATAACCGATGCATTTTCCCTTGCTGCCCAGAGTCATGCTGCAGGTTGCGCTGGCATGAATCCCGTGTTTTTCCTCGACCCCGGTGCAGATAATGTCGTTGCGATCCCCCAGGCTGCCATCGTTTTGGACAAAATATTTAGGAACCAGAAACAAGGATATGCCGTTGGTTCCCAAAGGATCGCCTTCAATACGTGCCAAAACCGGATGGATAATATTTTCAGCCAGGTCATGTTCGCCATTGGTAATGAAGATCTTGTTGCCGCTCAATATGTAGCTGCCGTCTGGATTCTTAATGGCTGTCGTGGTAAGCGCACCTACATCGGAGCCGGCTTCAGACTCGGTGAGAAGCATCGTGCCTCCCCATTCAGCGGAAGTCAGCTTCTTGACGTACGCCTCTCTTTGTTTCGGGGTGCCGTATATTTGAATCATTTTGGCGGTACCGTTTCCCATGGTTGCGTAACAAAATAACGGCCAGTTCGCACCCAAAAAGTATTCAGCAGCCGCAGCACCCAGAAAGGCCGGAGCCCCCTGACCGCTCATTTCAGCAGGAACACTGACATTGTTCCAGTCCCCTTCTTTGATCAGATCAAACACCCGGTGGAAGCTCTCCGGTACTTTTACGGTCCCGTTTTCATAGCGAACCCCCTCGGCGTCCCCTTCGGCCAACAGCGGCAACAACTCCTTAACAGCCAATGCCCGGGCTTCGCTGATGATCATGGTACAGGTTTTTTTGTTAAACTCTTTATACTTTTCATAATTAAGGATTTCCGCACAATTTGTTTGTTGCCAGATGACAAAATCTTGATCGCGTCTATCAACCAGTTGTTGTGCCATAACTTAAAAAAACTCCTTTCTTTTCCTTATCCTTGTTGGCTGAAAACCGATTTCAACCTTATTTTCGCATAACTTGCTCAACGCATAACGTATAGCACGCTACACGCAAATCTAACTAATTATATTATAAAAAAATGTCAATCAATTTTTTTATTTTTCCCTTGACATTTTTTTTGGCCTTAGATTAACTGATTATCGTTGCCGCAACATCACCTGATAATATGTCGCCACCATCCAAAATTTCATTCGAGGAAGAAATGAAGATTAGCAGCGTGGTTAAACAGACCGGCGTCCCCAAAGAAACCATTCATTTTTATATCCGTGAAGGTTTGCTTCGCAAGCCCCGCAAATCTGGGATTAATATCGCAGATTATAACGAAAATCACGTCAAACAAATCCGGTTCATCAAGGAACTGCGGGACAATTATTACTTTCCGATTCCCTTGATAAGGAAAATTATTAAGAAAGTCAAAAAGCAACCATCCGCTGATCAGGTCTTTTTTGAACTTCATAGCAAATATTTTCGCCCGGCAGACAGGCTGCTTGCCGAAAAAATTGTCGGAAGAGACGCATTTCATGAAACCACAGGTCTGGGGCGCAAATGGATCCGCAAAGCGGAAGAATGGGGAATAATCAAACCGGAAGTGCATGACGGACAAGCGGTTTACTCGCTTGATGACGTCGCCATCGGTAAATTGATGGTCGATATGGACCGTATCGGATTCGGTCCCAAAGATGGCCACGACCCCGAGGATCTGCGATACATCGCCGATTTTGTTAAGGAGTTTGTGGTAAAGAGTTTTAAAAAATACTACCAGACCAATCTGGGAAAATTGTCTTCAGTGGAATTTTACCAAAAACGTGACCAATTTCATGAAGTCATCAGCCTTTTTTTCTATCATCTATATCGTAAATTTGCCAGGCAGGCGATCACGCTCTTACTTGAATCTAAAGAGAACGATTAAATGCCCTGATGGCGAGGTAATCGAAACCATATATGTAGACGGCGGCACCCTGGCGAATGTGTAACCGCACGGAGGTATCAATGGCAGAGAAGACCTATCAGCCCGGAGAGAACTATAATTATCCCCTTATTATTAAAAAGTTGCTCAACACACCCTTGATCTATTCACCCGATCAGGAAATTGTCTACGATGATAAAAATCGCTACACCTATCAAACTTTGAATGAGCGCATAAATCGACTTGCAAATAGCCTGGATACCTTAGGTGTGGCTCAGGGGGATATCGTCGCTGTATTTGATTATGACAGTCACCGCTACCTGGAATGCTTTTTTGCAATTCCGATGATGGGAGCGGTGCTTCAGACGATAAACTGGCGGCTGTCAGCCGATCAGATCTTATACACGCTCAACCATGCAGAGGCGAAAGTCATCATCATACATATTGAATTTCTTACTATTCTGGAAAACATAAAAGACAAATTAGAAACCGTTAAGCAGTTTGTCGTAATCGACGAGGGCGGCGATGTCAGCGACCCAAAATTAAAAGTTGATGCGTGGTATGAGCAATTACTGCAATCTGCATCAACTTCTTACGCATTTCCCGATCTTGACGAAAATACCACAGCCACAACGTTTTACACCACCGGTACCACCGGAAACCCAAAAGGTGTATATTTTTCC
Source organism: uncultured bacterium (assembly GCA_965370395.1). Classification (GTDB taxonomy): domain Bacteria; phylum Desulfobacterota; class Desulfobacteria; order Desulfobacterales; family JAHEIW01; genus JAHEIW01. The sequence continues at coordinate 14,675 of CBDUUO010000004.1, read as the reverse complement.
CACCGCCAATTGATGCTTCACACCCTTGGCGTGGGCTTAGTCTCCGGCTGCTATCATACCATTGGACGCTTTCGATCGAATGATGTCTATATGCCGCTAACACCCATGTTTCATGTCCATGCCTGGGGATTTCCCTATGTGGCGACCTTGCTTGGCGCAAAACAAGTCTATCCCGGCCGTTACGAGCCGGAGAAACTCTTGAAATTAATCGAGAAGGAAGGAGTGACCTATTCCCACTGTGTGCCCACGATCTTACAGATGCTTTTAAATTGCCCTTACATAAACCAGGTGGACCTGTCAAACTGGAAGGTAACCATCGGCGGTGCCCGACTGCCCAGGGGTCAGGCCCAGGCGGCTAAAAATTTCGGCATCGAGATTCATGCCGGCTACGGCATGTCGGAGACCTGTCCGGTCATCAGCACGGCGACTCCAAAGGAACACATGCTCAATTGGGAAGATGAGGCGTTGCTGGACATCATTATCAAAACCGGAAAGCCGCTTCCATTGGTGGAATTGGAGGTTTTCGATGCGCAAGACAGGGCTTTGCCGCATGACGGAAAATCAAGCGGTGAAGTCGTGATGCGCGCGCCGTGGTTGACTGAAGGCTATTTTAAAGAACCGGATAAGACAGAGGCGCTTTGGCGCAGTGGCTGGCTGCACAGTGGGGATGTGGGAACCATTGATGAAGAAGGTTACCTGCAGATAACCGACCGGATCAAAGATGTGATCAAAAGCGGGGGGGAATGGATATCGTCATTGGATTTAGAAAATCTAATCAGCCAGCATGAAGCGGTGCTGGAATCGGCCGCAATCAGCGTGCCGGATGAAAAGTGGGGGGAAAGGCCCCTGATGATTATTACTTTGAAGCCGGAATACAAGGGCAACGTAACCGCCGAAGAGATTAAGCGATTCATGCAAAAATTTGCCGAAGAAGGGAAATTGCCACAATACGCCGTGCCGGATCTTTATGAGTTTGCGGATAAGATTCCCAAAACCAGCGTTGGCAAATTAGATAAGAAGGAATTAAGAAGTTTTTATGCTAAATAATTTCTGTTTTTTCTAGCAACCCGCTTTAACCGTTCGTGAACTGGTTGCGTTGTTTTGCTTGCGCGGGGCTGGTGGCAGGGTGGGGATTCGAAGCAAGGAACCTTGAAGGCAGGTTTTAAGGAGATGGTTATGGCAATTGATGGGCGGCTTAAAGGTAAAGTGGCGATTATCACCGGGGCGGCCAGCGGCATCGGAAAAGCAACTGCTGTTTTGTTCGCAAAAGAAGGTGCCCAGCTCGCACTGGCGGATATTCATGCAGAGGGTTTAAAAGAAGTAGCGAACCTCATTGCTGAAGCCGGCGGGACGGCAATCATAAAAAAGACAGATGTTTCCAATGAAGATGAGGTCCAAGCGCTTATCGCGCTCGCTTTAAAATCATATCCAAAAATCGATATCTTATGTAATATTGCCGGTGTTGCAGAAGAAATGACAAGCCTCGATCAGCAGGATAGAAGTGTCTGGCACCGGGTTTATGATGTGAATGTCATGGGCGCGGTATACACCACAAAGCATGTTTGCCTGTATATGCAGGAGAGAAAATGCGGTGCCATCGTGAATATTTCATCTGTTGCCGGCATTCGATCCGGAGCCGGCGGAAATGCTTACAGTGCCAGCAAGGCTGCGCTCATTAATTTTACGCAAACGGCGGCCTGCGATTTGGGCGGATACAATGTTCGGGTAAATGCCGTTTGTCCCGGTCTGATTGAAACCGGAATGACCCAATCGATTTTCGATTATGCCAGGAAAAGCGGCAAGGAGAGTAAACTGGGCAGCCGTTGTGAATTAAGGCGATCCGGAAAACCCGAAGAGGTTGCCCATGCCATCCTGTTTCTGGCCAGCGATGAAGCCAGCTATGTGACCGGACAGGCGCTCCCGGTGGATGGCGGCAACACGGCATCCTTAAATCTTCCGGGCATGAAAGTTTAGCAGCGATCATCAGGTTCATAAAAACACCAGGGTGTTTAAAGGGGGTTTTGAGGACCGGCAGGAGGCCGTGTTCGGGCGGCACAGCATTGGTCATAAAGGCAGTCGTTGGAGGTTACGATTATGGCAAAAACTAATGCGAACGGCATCCAGATTGAATACGATACCTTTGGAAAGCACGGCGAACCCCCATTGCTTTTGATTGTTGGCCTGGCTTGCCAGCTAATTCACTGGGACGAGGCGTTGTGCGAGCAACTTGCCCGGCGAGGCCATTATGTGATTCGATTCGATAACCGCGATGCAGGGCTTTCAACCAAATTAGCAGAAGCCGGCAACCCCGATATCGGGCAGATCATTGAAGCACGCGTGAAGGGTGAAGAGATCAAACCACCTTACACGATCGAGGACATGGCGGACGATGCGGTTGGACTGCTGGACGCTTTAGGAATCGAAGCAGCGCATATCTGCGGTATGTCAATGGGGGGAATGATTGCACAGACGATCGCGATTAATCATCCCTATCGGATTTTAAGTCTTGTCTCGATTTACAGTCAAACGGGCAATCCCGCGCTTCCGCCGTGGAAACCCGAGGCGTTGGAAATATTGCTCACCCCCCCACCAGAGGAACGTCAGGCCAACATCGAATATACCCTTAAGGTTTTTCGCACGCTGTCAGGGCCCGGCTTTCCTTTGGACGAGGATTGGCTCCGAAATATAGCCGCTCAAGCATACGACCGGGCATTTTACCCTGAAGGTGTGGCCCGTCAGCTGGCGGCCATCTTAACTCAAAAAAACCGAAAACCCGAACTGGGATCCGTCGCCGTGCCCACATTGGTGATTCACGGAGCGGATGACCCGCTGGTGCCGGTTGAGGGCGGTAAAGATACGGCTGAGGCTGTACCGGAGGCTGAGCTGATAATCATTGACGGTATGGGACACGACCTCCCGCATGATGGGGCCTGGCAGCAAATTACAAACGCTATAGTAGACCACACGCACAAGGTAACCCTCTAAATAGGCTAAAAGATTCATAGCGTAAAGCATGGCAAAGCTCAAATGAAGTTAAAAAATTCCCAAGGCAGGTTCAGTAATTGTGCCTCCATATTTAAACACCCGTCTGAAATATTTACTTCCAGGTGATCTTTGGGGGCTTGCGCTCGGGCAAGCGAAAATATTTGGCTTTAGGGTATCCCAACATCATGGGGTAATGATGCGAATGCCCAGCGGGTATCCCCAAAGCTTTCTTAAGTGGTGGTGCGGCAAGCAACGCCCCCTGAAGCAATCCTGCCCAGCAGGTTCCCAGACCCATGCGGGAAGCAGCCAGTTCCAGATAGGAAAGGGCCAGGGTAATATCCACCATGCCATTGTCTGCTTTCCTGGGCGCTGAGGCCACAAGCATGGCCGGTGCATCCCTTAGCACGGCATCGTAGCCGGCATCCCAGGCGGCAACAACCAAATGCATATAAGGCGCTCTGGTGGATGGCGAGTCTTTTTTAAGCTCAGTACGCATCAAATCCACCATCAGTTTGGAAAATTCCTTGATTTTAACCCTGTCGGTAAAAACCAGCCATTCGACCAACTGGGTGTTGCCGGCAGTGGGCGCATAGCGGGCAATCTCAATTAATCTCTGGATCTTTTCTTTTTCGACCGGCCGGTCTTTAAAGAAGCGGATGGAACGGCGCGAACGGAGAAATTGCACCGCCTGCGCTTCATTGATGACAAGCTCCTTTTTGATCGGGGTGCAATCCTCAATGGGAACCATTTTATGGCTAAGGGCCCCGTGCGGGCAGGCCGCCACACAATGGCCGCAGCTTAAACAGGAATGTTCACTTCCCTCAACCAGTTCCGGATAGCTTTCCTCGTCTTTAAGGCGGATGATGGCCATCGGGCACTCTTTTGCGCAGAATCCGTCTTGCTTGCATTTGCTCTCCTCTACGATCAGCAGGCTCATTATTATTTTCCTCTCTTAATTTAATGCGAATTGTCTGCATCACTGACGTCGAAGCTGACTGAAAAACATTTTTCACCGGCACCAGTGATGATGACCACACGCACGTGGTGATTATTTTCAACCGCATCTAACGCCTTTTCAAAATCTTGCATGGTTGATCAGTTCCAAGCGTTGACCGGCGGGTGGTTGATGGTGATGATCCCTAAATCTTTCTTTCCAGCACCGCTGCAATTCCAAGACCACCGCCACCGCAAATACATTCAAGCCCGAGGCGTGCGTCGCGGCGTTTCATCTCGTGCAGCAGCGTTACCAGCACCCGGGTTCCGGTACAGGCGACGGGATGCCCGAGCGAAATGCCCGAGCCGTTTACGTTGACCTTCCCGTAATCTTTTGGCGTTACACCCATGTCTTTTAAATCAGCCAGCACCTGGGCTGCAAAAGCTTCCTGGATCTCGATGATATTGATCTGATCGAGGGAAACGCCTGCCGAATTTAACGCTTTTTTAACCGCTAAAGGAACGGTTCTATAGGTGTATCGGGGATCATCGCCGACAACCACACATGATTTAAGACTAGCCAGTGGCGCCAGCTTTAAATCCGCGGCTTTTTTTGCAGAAGTTGCCACTACGGCCGCCGCCCCGTCATTTTCTGTGGACGAGTTCCCTGCGGTACACACGCCGCTCAATATCGGTTTCAATCGGCTGAGCTTTTCAAGGGAGGTGTCCGGGCGTGGATTTTCATCACGATTTATGATCACGGGTTCTCCCCTTAGCTGAAAAACGGATACCGCGATCATCTCATCTTCGAATTTACCGGACTCCATCGCCGCACATGCCTTTTGCTGGCTTTCCAAGGCCCATTTATCGCAAGCTTCGCGTGTGATGCCCTCTTTTTTAGCAGCGGTTTCGGCCCAGGTCATCATCGCAGGGAGTATGCCGTAACGCTCTTCCGGCTGGGACATGACCCGCGCTCTTTGAATCCGATCATAGAAAGGAAGGCCCCACAAGCTTAAATCTCCATGGCCCCGAGGCATGCCGCTCCTTCCACCGATACCCCATTTTATGTTTCCGGGAAGATAAAATTCAGCATTACTCATGCTTTCGACACCTCCGGCCACGATAATTTCCGCCTGACCGGACTGGATAAGCGCTGCTGCCAGGCGAACCACATCCAATCCCGTACAGCAACGTCTATCAACAGTGATTCCCGGTATGGACTCGGGCCAGCCGGCTTTTAGCAGCGCCATGCGGGCAATATTGACATATTCGCCGTTCTGGTATGACTGCCCCAGAATGACTTCATCCACCTGGTTGGGCTGAAGGCCTGCTCTCTTTATGGATTCATTTAAAACCAAGCTTGCAAGATCATAAGCTTCAACGTTTTTTAATGCACCCATGTAGCGCCCCACAGGCGTTCTTACGGCACTGACAATCACAGTTTCTTTCATAACGGATCTCCTTATTCTGCGCATATCCCTAAAAGACTGATTTTCGCAGGAATGAGAAAGGCACCTTATTTTTCATCAGCTCCCTTCACTTTATTTCCGTCTTTGTCATACCTATACCAGCCTTTGCCTGTTTTACGACCCAATTGACCGGCCTTGACCTTGCGTCTTAACAAAAGTGGTGGGTACCAGCGGGGATTACCGGTTTCTTTATACATGGCCATCAAAGCGCCATAGGTGACATCCAGCCCCACCATATCGCCGGTCTCGAATATTCCCATTTTTCTGCCGAGACCCAGTCGCAGTCCTTTGTCGACGTCTTCGACCGAGACAACACCCTGTTCGACCAAGTTCATTGCCTCGATCGTTGAAGGGAAATTGATTCGGTTGATCGCAAATCCGGGGACATCCCGATTGACCATGATGGGTTCTTTGCCGATCTTTTTCACAAAGTCTCGCCCGGCCCGGGCCGAATTATCCGTTGTGACCATACCCTTGATGACTTCAACCACCTGCATCATGGGGACCGGACTGAAAAAATGCAGTCCCAGAACCTTATCGGCGCGATCGGTCACAGCAGCCAGGTCGCTGATGGGTATGGCCGATGTGTTGCTGGCAATCAGCGTATTCGGGCCGCAAGTATGGTCAAGTTCCTCAAAGATTTGCTGTTTCAGTTCAAGTTGCTCGAAGACGGCTTCGATCGCCAGATCGACATCTTGGATCTGGGCCTTGTCAAGATCTTTGATGGGGGTAATACGACCAACGATCGTTTCCTTTTTCTCAGCCAGTTTGCCTTTTTCAATGAATTTGCCCACCGACCACTCGATGTTTTTGATGGCTTTATCAAGCGCCTCTTGGGAGACATCGTTCAGAAAAACTTTAATACCGGCCTGAGCACATACCTGGGCAATCCCGCTTCCCATCAATCCGGAACCAACGACAATAACCTTTTTTACTTCCATGGTAGTTCTCCAATGTTGTTGAACGTTTATCAATATTTGGGCCGCTGTAATTTTTTATTCATAACTTAACAATAACCTTTTGTGAAGGGCTAGAATAAAATATTCGGATGGCATTAAAAAAGGACAGGCAACAATTCTGGGTTTGCATTGTGGCAAGTGTTTGGGTCAGAGACCTAAATATGTTTTGCGCAGGATCTCATCTTGCAGTAATTGTTCGCCGGTGCCTTCGGCGATGATCTTACCAGAGGAAAGGACATAATTGCGGGTGGCCATCTCGAATACCACACTGACCTCTTGTTCGACGAGAAGGACGGTTATGCCCATGTCTTGAATCTCTTTTATCTTTTTGAAGACTTCCTCCTTCAAAATCGGGGCCAGACCCGTTGAAGGTTCATCAATACAAAGTAATTTGGGTCGGTACATTAAGGCCCTGCCGACAGCCAGCATTTGTTGCTCGCCACCGGATAGAGTCCCGGAAATTTGATTGGACCTTGCCTTTAATACCGGGAACAATTGGTATACATTTTCGAGATTTTTTTGGATTTCGTTTTTATCTTTGAGCAAATAAGCGCCGGCCTGCAGGTTTTCGAGCACCGTCATTTCACGAAACGGCCTTCTTCTTTCCGGGCAATGAATCAGACCTCTTTTGACGATTTCATGGGCCGAAATCAGCTCAATCCGTTTCCCATCAAAGACTACTTGGCCTTCCAGGGTTATGTCACCGCCGCGAGTTCCGCGCTTGATGCCTTTCTCCCAGATTACCAGGCCGGTTATGGCTTTGAGCAAGGTGGATTTGCCGGCTCCGTTAGGACCCACGAGGCTGACTAACTCACCGTCATCAACATGCATGCTGATATCATTGATGATCATCGCTTTGTCATAACAAACCTTAAGGTTAGAAACTTCCAGCAGCACTTTTATATGCCTCCTGTACCCAGATAACACTCAATAACATCTTTATTAACGACCACCTCTTGCGGCGAACAATCGGCAACGGTGTTTCCGTAATTTAGCACGATGACACGATCGACGATTTTCATTAACTGCTGCAATTTATGTTCGACGATGATCATCGCTGGTCCTTCGCTGTGGAGACGCCCGAAACGTCCGCCTTTGTGCAGGCGTTTTATCGATTTGGCCATAAGCTCGGTTTCGGCCGGGCTCAGCCCACCAAAAGGTTCATCTAAAAAAAGTAGCTCGGGTTCGGTGGCGATGGCCCGGGCGACTTCCAGCCGCTTCAGATCGCCTTGGGAGAGGGTTGCAGCCTTTTCTAGAGCCATATCCGAAATTCCAGCAAACTCCAGGGCGTCCATGGCCTTGGCTTCAATCCGTTTAACCCATTCCCCTCGTTTCATGGCCCGCGGAGACAGACAGGAAACCATCACATTGGCAATAATAGGAAGCCGGCGGAAAGGTCTCATATTCTGGAAAGTACAGGCAATTCCTAAGTTTACAATATCCCATGCTTTTGATCCCACAAGTTCTTTGCCTTTGAAACGAACACTGCCTTCATCAGGCTTCAATATCCCGGTTATCAACCTGAGCAAGGTGGTTTTTCCTGCTCCATTGGGACCAATCAGACCTATGATTTCATCACGAGTCATGCTGAAGCTAACATCGTTAACAGCGGTTAACCCGCCAAAACTTTTGATTATCCCATTTACTTCCAAAAAGGGTTGACCCATATCAGCCCTCCTCAGCTTCTTCTCTCAGTTCACGTCGCGAGATTTTTCCGACGTCCGTTTTCGGGAGCTCACCTCTAAATTCGATTATCTTAGGCACTTTATAGTGAGCGAGGTTCTGGCGACAGAATTCTAAGATTTCTTCTTCGGAAACTTTACCCCTGGCCTCACTCTGTAAGACCACATAAGCTTTAATAAGTTGACCGACTGCCGGATCAGGCATGCCGACCACCCCGGCTGCTTTTATCTGAGGATGTTTGTAGAGAACCTCCTCAACATGTCGCGCAAATACGGAATAACCTTTATATTTAATCAAATCTCGTTTGCGATCAAAGAAATGAAAATACCCCTCTTCATCCATCCTAACCAGGTCTCCGGTTCTCATCCATTTCTTGCCATCGATCTCAACAAATGATTCAGCATTACTATCGGGGCGTTTCCAATAACCTTGCATGATATTGGGACCGTAGAGAATCAACTCACCCACTTCGTTGACCGGTATAAAATCGGTGCCGTCCAACTCAACGATTGCGGCGGTTACACCTGGAATAGGCACCCCAAAGGAACCGGATTTGGGTCTGTTATACGGCGTGCCGTGACTGACGGCAGTGGTTTCGGTCATTCCGTAGCCTTCAAGAATTTTACTATTCGTACGCTTCTCCCACCCCTCAATTGTGCTGTGGTGAAGGGTATCGGCCCCACATGCAATCAATTTAAGCCGTTTCCAGTTCACTCGATCCGTTTTTTCGTATTCCTTGAGATATTCATAGAGGGTGGGAACACCATAAAAACCTGAAACCTGGTATCTTTCGACCGCCGTAAGGATGTCGTCGATATCCGGGGTCGTAAATAAAACAAGGGTTGTACCCTGTGCCAGGCCACTGAGCATTACCACAACCTGGCCATAGATGTGAAAAAAAGGCAGGAAAGCAATCACCACTTCTTTTCCTTCTTCGAATATCGGCCAGAATTCCATGAGCTGTGCCTGAAGTGACACCATGTTTTGATGAGTTAAAATAGCGGCTTTGGGAAGTCCGGTTGTGCCGCCTGTGTAAGGCAAAGCCGCGATATCATTCTTCGGATCGATGGAGACTTGAGGAGGCTTTGGGGGGTAATTTTTGATAAGATCTATAAATAATTTCAATCCGCTTTGCTCAATATATTCTGCGGAGGGTACCTGCAAGCCGCTATATGCCTTACCCAGGGCGCTTTTTCCGAAAATCCTCTTTAGCGCAGGGAGGTAATCTCCAATGTGGGTGAGAATTACGTTGTCCATCCTCACATCAGCTTTTTCGACATTATCATAGAGGATGTCCTCGCAGATAATCGTTTTGGCGTCACTGTCCTCAAGCTGGTGTTTAACCTCTTTGCTTGTGTAAACGGGGCTGATGGGAGTTACTTTGGCTCCCGCCTTCAAGGCGCCCAAATAGCCAATCACATATTGGGGACAATTCAGCAGGTATAATGCTACCGTATCTCCTTTGGTCACTCCAAGATCAGCCAGGGCGGCTGCAAATCGATTCGTCAGCTCCTTAAGCTCCGAGTATTTTATTTTTTTTCCATAAAACGCTAATGCGGTTCGACGGCTGTATTTATCCGCCATCTGGTCAAATAAATCCGGTACGGATGTATCGGGAACATCTACCTCAGGGGGAACCCCCTCTGGATAGTACTTTAACCAGGGTTTGGACATATAAACTTCTTTGGGGTCCATATTTTATCCTCGCAATTTCAATTGAAAGATAAAAAAGAATCCAACAGATATGCTAATCCATTGGTGCCGCACATACCCGACATGTTTTGCGGGTGGCAACATTTCTAATCTTGCACCGGGGGCATTCGCTTTCGATTTTGTCGCGGATCCATGGGAGCAATCCCTCCGGCATATAGAGAAGAATCAACAATATAACAAAAGCAAACATTAACATGCGGAACTCCGGCCATAACCGGAAGAACTCCATTAATGGGAACAGGATAAAAACGGCGCCTACCGGACCCCAAATCGTGACAACCCCTCCAAAAATCGACCAGATAACCACCTGAAAAGACATGGATACCTCCAAAGTCCAAGGACCGGCAATTCGCATAAAATGGGCGTAAAGCCCTCCGGATATTCCGGCAAAAAATCCACTGAGGCAAAAAGCCATAAGTTTGTAATAGGTGGTGTTGATGCCCGCGGCTCTGACGGCCACTTCATCTTCCCTGATGGCATGAAAAATAATTCCGGTATTGGAGTCGGTTATTTTCCACATGACTGTGCACAGGACAATCATGAGCAAGACGCTAATGTAGTAAGTGGCAACCCGGGAGCGGGCAAGGCGCTCCAGACCGGAAATGCCCAGTTCACCTCCGGTTATGTTGGGAATGGCGAAAACAACACCCATCAGAATAATTGGAAACGCCAGAGTGGTCAGGGCCAGGTAGGTGCCCCTGAGCCTGAGACATGGAATGCCGATAACCAGACCGGCTAAAACCGCGGCCAAAGCGCCAAGGGGGATACTACCCCAGGGGGGTATATGTGCAAGTTGATTCAACAGGGCAGCTGCATATGCGCCTACGCCAAAAAAAAGCGCATGGCCGAAATTCATCTGGCCCGTAAAACCGGACAAAAGGTCCCAGCTGGCGGCCAGAATGGCAAAGATGCTGGTAAGAATCAGGATGCGTAACAAGTACGGGTCCGTTGTGATAAGCGGCAGCAAAACCAGTAACAAAAAAAATAGAAATACAACAATTCTGCTGGGTAAAACGAGTACCTCATTTTTTATGATGTTTAAAAGCTTGCTTATATAGAACCGAATCAGATCCATACCTATCTCTCTTCCTCGAAAGCAATGCCGAAGAGCCCCTCCGGCCTGATCAACAGCACCAGGATCATGACCGAAAGTGCCACCGAACCCTTTAGATAAGCGCCCATGGGTATTAGGAAAACTACCAGAGCCTCGGCAAATCCGAGGATATAGGCCCCCATGAAGCTGCCCTTGATGCTGCCCAATCCGCCCAGAACCACCACCGCCATCATCATAATCAAGGGGTGCATCCACATGAAAGGATTAACAATGGTGAGCGGCACGACCACCGCCCCCGTAAAGCCGGCCAGTGCCACAGAAATACACATGGTAACCATGGCCACGCGGCTTTCATTCATACCCATGAGATTGGCCACTTCGCGGTCCTGGGCCGTGGACCGGATGGCCAACCCCAGCTTTGTATTCATTAAGAGGAGTCGGAGCACACCCAGGACGATCAGAGCGGCAATAAAAGTAAGCAGCTGTTGATAAAATACTTTTACACCCAAAATGGTAAAATAGCCCTCAATCAAAGAGGGCACGCTGAGGTAGTCTCCGGTGAAAACAAGCAGCATGATTTCCTGCAAAGCAATGGCCAGGGCGATGGTGCCAATTAAAACCGCAGCCTCATGCTCACGTATGGGATCGATAAAGACTTTATAACAGATCAGTCCCAGTAATGTTACTAAGGGGATAGTAACCAACATCCCCACAATGGGGTGATATCCCAATTTTTGTGCTATCAAGTATATGCCATATGAGGCCACCATGTAAAAGGCGGTATGGGCGATATTAACGATGCGCGCAACCCCGAATATCAGGGAAAAACCGATGGATAGCAGGGCATAAGTGCTCCCGTTGATCAAGCTGGTAATAATGATGTCCAGTAACATATAACCTCATAAACTCAGACGACCCCGCCCCTCTTTCCGACAAAAGAGGGGCGGGATGTTTTAAAAAGTGATTATTTTTTGTATTTTTCGATCATCCAGGGGGCTATCTTATAAGGAACAATACCCTTATAGGTAATCTCAGGTGCTTCCGGGGTGGCTTTCCACTTATTCGGCCAGACTCCGACAAGCTTGCCATCCTGCCATTGAACCCCCAGGCTGGTCAGATAACCCGGACCCCATTTGAGCTCATGCAACGGACGGCCTTCAGGATCTTTAATGTATGCTACCCTGCCGCTGGGGACTTTGTAGGGCTCGCGATTCTCCATAACCTCCACAAGCTTATCCGCATCAAGTGTCCCGGCCTTTTCAATGGCCGGCACCAGGGTATAAACAATAGCGGAATACACATCCGCGGTGTAAGGGGGCACTTCACCGAATCTCTTAATGTATGCATCAACAAAGGGTTTGGTGAGCTCATTGGTCTCAACGCCTCGAGCATAGGTATTCATGGTAAACACATAGTTACCTTTTTGCTGGGTGGCCTCCCAGAACCCGTCTTTCTGGGCCTCCACGTTAATCCCCACCTGCACCGCCGGTATCTCGAGTTCCCCGGCCTGCCGGGCGAAAGTAATCCCCACCGAAGCGGAAAAAATTGTAAAGATCACATGGGGCTCTGAACGCTGGATGGCCGAGAGTTCGGCCGTCACATCCGTGGCCGCCTGGGAAGGCTGCCAGACCCCGGCCACTTCCATACCTATCTTGGGAATAAACCCCTGGGCGGCCTTAATCATCCCCTCGACCCACATGGCCTTTTCAGCGACAATGGCTACTTTTACCTTGGGAATATTCAACGATTTTTTCAGTATGGTGCCGACGGTCGCCAGTTGAATAAACGCCGTTTTGCCCAGGAATTTTTCATTGAAAGGGGTGCCGCGGAACCAGTATTTATAGCGGTCGTAATCCTCGGCCAGCCGCAGGCAGAGTTTGGAGTGTGAGGCACCGGTGCCGATAAAAATTTTCTTGTAGTCCATGGCAATGTCCTGCATGGCCAGAACAGCCTCGGACCGAAAGCCGCCCAGAACAAAATCTACCTTCTCTCTTGTCATAAGCAATTCCATGGCATTGGTGGCATCCGTAACGTTTAAAAATTCGTTAGAATCCGCCTTTATAATCTCGATTTTCATTTTTTTCTTGCCGACTTTAACGCCTCCCTTGGCATTGATCTCCTCTGCCGCCATCGTAGCACCGTTCCAGTGACCTTTGCCCTGCACAAATTGCATCGGTCCAATCACACCGATTTTAATCGTTTTAGCCCCCAAGGCTGGGAAACTGATGGTCATGACGAGAAAAAACGCCAGCAAGACGGTCAATAAAATTCTAAACCTTTTCATGACCTGCCTCCTTTCGGTTTAAGGTTGAATGTAAACCTGCTCGAAAAAACGCAAATTTTTGGGAATAGGATTTGGCAGTTTCCTGGATGGGAGAGATGGGCTGAATAGTGGGTGGGATAGAATTTTTGGCAAAATTCGTTGCTTTATAATCCAACTCCACCTCCGGATTTAATTAGGATAACTGTTAATCATGACGTGTATCGGTTTCTCCGCGAGTATCAGTATGTTTCATGGACTTGGCCTATTCATTGATACATACCATATTATAAGTCAAGGTAAAAAATAACTGAACTTCAGAGAATAAACTTCATTTTATAACCCTAAAAAACCGGGAGTCTTTTTAAAATTAGAAACAAATTCTTGTGAAAGAAATAAAGCGTGTGATAAATGTGCTTTGTTCTTGATTATCAAAATGAGGGATAGTAAAACAAATCAGCGGCTTGAGGGAAATTGCAAAATTTACATTTTTGAAAATATCGCCATATTGCCCGAAACTTTCTGAAACGTTACCTAAGCCGGCCGGAGTTTGATGAAATTTTCTTTCGCATAAGCTAATTTTAAAAAGGGGGTCAAAATTATGTTTTTTGAGTTTTCAGACAAGGCCAGGGATTTGCAGGAACAGCTCAAGGCATTCATGGATAAATACATCTATCCCAATGAACCGGCGTATTTTCGGCAACTCAATGAGGGCGATCGCTGGAAAATCATTCCCCTGATCGAAGAACTCAAAGAAAAGGCCAGAGCCGAAGGGCTGTGGAACCTGTTTCTGTCGGAAAGTGAGTACGGTGCCGGACTGACCAACTACGAGTACGCCCCCCTGTGTGAGATCATGGGGCGTACGTTCTGGGCTTCGGAAGTCTTCAACTGCTCGGCGCCGGATACCGGCAACATGGAAGTGCTGGCGCGATACGGTACGGAGCAACAAAAGGAACGATGGCTCAAACCATTGTTGGAGGCCGAAATTCGATCTGCTTTCTGCATGACAGAACCCGACGTGGCCTCCTCTGATGCCCGCAATATAGAAGCCAGTATCGTCCGGGATGGCGATGAATATGTGATTAACGGACTCAAATGGTGGATATCGGGTGCCGGAGATCCACGCTGCGAGATTTTTATATTCATGGGTAAGACCGACCCTGATGGGCATCCCTACCGGCAGCAGTCCATGATCCTCGTGCCGCGGGATACCCCGGGGGTGGAAATTAAGCGCATGTTACCGGTCTTCGGCTATGATGCCGCACCCCACGGACATGGCGAGATCGTATTCAAGGACGTACGCGTTCCAGCCTCCAATATTCTGCTCGGAGAGGGCCGGGGGTTTGAAATCGCCCAGGCGCGCCTGGGCCCGGGTCGGATTCACCATTGCATGCGCACCATTGGCGTCGCCGACCGGGCCCTGGAAGAGATGTGCCGCCGGGTCAAAACCCGCGTAGCCTTCGGACGGCCGTTAGCTGAAATGGGCCAGATCCGCCAGGACATTGCCCGATCCCGCTGCGAGATCGACCAGACCCGTCTACTGACCCTGTATGCGGCCCACCGCATGGATACGGTCGGCAATAAAATGGCGCGCACCGAAATCGCCATGATAAAAGTGG
>CBDUUO010000003.1:0-25730 GCA_965370395.1 uncultured bacterium | reverse complement strand
AACTAAAAGACGTTCTCAAAAAACTGGATTACTAGCTTAAGATAAGGTGTCAGGTGTCAGTGTTCAGGTGTCAGCCTTGAGGTTCAGGGGTTCAAAGAAAAACGACTTGTTCCATTGGTTGGATTAGTTCGATTCGTTCAATTGGTTCGCTTTAACAAATACAACTAATTCAACCAATCAAACCAATTAAACAGTTTCATCAATCAAACCAATTAAACAGATATAACCCGCCTGCGGAATCTGATAATTCTTGACGTCATCGGGTTCGCAATCCTGACACCTGACACCTGACACCCGGTTATACTTGAAACCTGAAACCTATCTCGATTGGAAATTTAAATATCTGTGCACGGCTTCAGCTGCCGAACGCGTGATTCCGGGAAGCGCATTGAGTTGGTCGATGTCTGCTTCCCGGATTTTTTTTATGCTTTTGAAATGTTTCAACAGAATCGTTTTTCTTTTTTTGCCGATACCCGGTATGGCATCCAGTTCGGATTGCAGCGCGGTTTTGGTTCGGCGCTTGCGGTGAAACGTAATTGCAAAACGATGCGCCTCGTCTCTGATCCGCTGTAGGAAAAGAAGCAGATCCGCATCTTTGCCGAAGGCAATGGGATTGGCCCTGCGCGGCTTAAATATCTTATCCCGGGTCTCGCCCTTTTTTTCATCTTTTTTGGCAATAGCAATTATTTCAAACTGACCTTCGAGAGATAGCTCCTTGATCACCGCCAAGGCAATGTTCAGATGTCCCCTCCCGCCGTCGACAATCAACAAATCCGGATACGGTTCGGGCTTCAGCCGTGAGTCGAATTTCCCCAGTCTGCGACTCAACACTTCCGACATATAAGCATAGTCATCGTGGGCGGGTACGGCTTTGATTTTAAACTTGCGGTAAGCCGATTTTTTGGCTTTGCCTTTTTCAAAGACCACCATGCCGGCAACCGGTTCGGCCCCGGATATATTGGAGTTATCGAAACATTCGATCCGCCCGGGCAATCTGGGTAATTTAAGCTTTTTTTGAAGCCGTAACAGCAACTCCATCTCAGCGGTTCTTGTGATCATTAACTCCCGCAGCTCTTTTTCAGCGTTGTGAGTGGCCATGGCCAGCAATTTTGCTTTTTCTCCTCTTTTGGGGTTCAGAATTTTTATTTTTTTGCCTTTAACCGTACTGAACCACTCTTCGATCAATGGCGTGTCTTGCATGTGTGTGGAAACCAAAATTTCTTTAGGCAGCGAAACTGCTTTTTCGTAATATTGCCGGATAAAGATGCCCATGGCCTCCTCGCTGGTTGACAGGGTCTCTTCAAAATTAAAATGCCGTGTGCCTTTGAGGAAGCCGCCCATGACGTTAAAAACGGTAACCAGCGCATCGCCGTTGGATCTGACGATCGCAAACACATCCCGATCCTGAAAATCGGTAGTCACGGCGATTTGTTTTTCAATCGTTTTTTTCAGCGAAAACATTTTGTCTCTGAGGCGAGCCGCTTTTTCAAATTCCTGAGACCGGGCGGCGGTATCCATTTGCTTTTTGATCTTTGCAACCAGATCGGTGGTGCGGCCTCTAAGAAACATGACGGCTTCATTGACCTGCTCCCGGTAGATCTGCGGGTCAACATCCAGGCAGCAAGGCGCCAGACACCCTTCCATCTGGCAGTGGAGGCATGGGCGCGTCCGTGTTTTGAAATCTTTGGCACGGCACTTTCGTAATTTAAAGGTTTTGTTTATGGTTTTGAGGGTTTCGCGGACGGCATAAGCAGAGACGAAGGGGCCGAAGTAGGCTGCATGGTCCTCTCCAATTTTTCGCACGATGGAAAAACCGGGATACTTTTCCTTGAGGTCCAGCCGCAAGGATGGATAGCGTTTGTCATCTTTTAACACCACATTGTAACGAGGTCGGTAACGCTTGATCAGATTGGATTCCAGGATCAGGGCCTCTTTTTCGTTACGGGTGAGAATGGTGTCAAAATCAAAAATTTTATGGGCCAGCACACCGGTCTTCATATCGGCATGGCCTGAATTTTTAAAATAGGCGGCCAACCGTTTTCTAAGATCCCGTGCTTTACCAATGTAGATGATCACTCCATCGGCATCCTTTAACAAATACACACCGGGCTCATGGGTTGTGCGGGATAATTTTTCCTCGACGCTCAAGCCCTGCGCTCTATGATGGGTTAATTCCTTCATCATTAATGCTAAATATTATATGTTTTATTAGTTTGATTGGTTTAATTGGTTGGATTCGTTTGAAGGATTACCTTATTTAACTAATAAAACAAATAAAACGAATTGAACCAATAAAACGTGTGTTTAAATTTCGAATACAATCATTTTCTTTAGCCGTTTTATTTGATCACGAAGTTGGGCTGCGCGCTCGAATTCCAGCGCCTTGGCTGCTTTCTGCATTTCAGTTTCTAAAGAGTTAATCACCGCATCCATATCGTCAAGTGACTTGTATTTAGTCAAATCTTCCGCCACTTCATCTCGAGACGCTGTCTCAGCTTCTTGTCCGAAATCAAAAATTTGAGTCACTTCTTTACGAATGGTTTGCGGGGTGATGTTATGCGCTTGATTGTAAGCGTGCTGAATTTTTTGGCGCCGCTGGGTCTCGTCCATCGCCTGTTGCATGGAACGGGTGACCTTGTCCGCATAAAACAGAACCGTTCCCCGGACGTTTCTGGCAGCCCGTCCGCAGGTCTGGATGAGAGATCTCGACGACCGCAAAAATCCTTCTTTGTCTGCATCCAGAATCGCCACCAGTGAAACTTCGGGGATATCCAGCCCTTCCCGCAGCAGATTAATACCAACCAGCACATCAAATTTTCCACGCCGGAGATCCTGAATAATATCCATGCGCTCGAGCGTGTGGATGTCTGAATGCAGATAACGGACGCGAATACCCAGGTCAGAATAGTATTCGGTGAGATCTTCAGCCATCCGTTTGGTGAGGGTCGTTACCAGGACCCGCTCGTGGCGTTTTTGGCGGCGTAAAATCTCTTCATAAAGATTGTCCACCTGATTTTGCGCACTGCGCACTTCCACCATCGGATCAATCAACCCGGTGGGACGAACAATGAGCTCAACTAAAGAATCCCTGCCTTTAGCAAGCTCATAATCCGCCGGGGTGGCGGAGGTGTATACGACCTGGGATATGCGCGCCTGGGTTTCCTCGAATTTAAGCGGGCGGTTATCCAGTGCGGAGGGTAAGCGAAATCCGTATTCGACAAGAGTCGTTTTGCGAGACCGATCCCCCCGGTACATCCCGTGAAGCTGCGGTATGGCAATGTGACTTTCGTCAATGACCAACAGATAGTCTTCCGGAAAATAACTTAAAAGGGTCGGCGGGGGTTCGCCGGGTTTTCTGCCCGTTAGATGCCGGGAATAGTTTTCGATGCCGTGGCAGTAACCGAGTTCCTGCATCATTTCCAGATCAAAATGGGTCCGTTCTTCGATGCGCTGGGCTTCAATTAATTTGTTTTCCTTGCGGAAATATGCGATGCGGCTTTTGAGCTCTGCCGTTATGGTATCGCTGGCATTTTTGCGGGTTATTTTTGAAGTCACATAATGACTGGCCGGAAAAATGGTGGCCCGTTTCAAGCGTTTGAACACTTTTCCTCTCAGGGCCGAAATTAAAGCAATGTCTTCAATCTGATCCCCGAAAAAATCTATCCGAATGGCTTCATCTTCTTCATAGGCCGGAAAAATTTCTACCCGATCACCTCGCACCCGGAATACCCCCCGGTGGAAATCAACATCGTTGCGCTCATAGTGCATCGAAATCAAGTCGTACAGGAGCTTATCGCGGCCGAGCTCCGTGCCGATTTCAACATCCACCCGGCTGGCAAGGTAATCCTCGGGTGCGCCCAGCCCGAAGATACATGAAACGCTGGCCACAACCACAATATCTCTGCGCGACACTACCGACCGGGTAGCGGAATGGCGCAGTTTGTCAATCATGTCATTGATGGATGAATCCTTCTGGATATAGGTGTCGGTGGATGGGATATAGGCTTCGGGCTGATAATAATCATAGTAGCTGACAAAATATTCAACGGCATTGTCGGGAAACAGCTGCTTGAATTCATTATAAAGCTGGGCGGCCAGGGTTTTATTCGGCGCCAGCACCAGGGTGGGTTTGTCGACCCGGGCGATCACATGGGCCATGGTAAAAGTCTTGCCCGAACCGGTAACCCCTAAAAGAACATTGTGACGGTGCCCTTCCTGTATATATCGGCTCAGGGTCTCAATCGCCAGGGGTTGGTCGCCGTTCGGTTCAAAACTTGATACGAGATTGAAAGAGGTCATCGCGTCCCGCAATTTCTATAACATATTGAAAATATAGTTCTTTTAACGACATTGGGTTTGTGTCATCTGCATGGAATAATGGAATAATGGAATAAGCGGTTCTTTATTCAATCAGGGCGACACACATGGCGCCGATCCCCTCCCCTTTTCCAATCACCCCTAAACCTTCCGTGGTGGTTGCCTTGACATTGACTTCCTCCGGTTTGATATTTATGGCTTTTGCGATCGTGGCTTGCATTTCATGCCGGTGGGCTCCCAATTTGGGTGCTTCGGCAAACAGAATGGAATCCAGATTGACAATGCGAAATCCCTTTGCGGCCACCATCCGGCAGGTTTTGGACAGCAGTTTCAGACTGGATATATCTTTATATTGCGGGTCGGTATCCGGAAAATGCATTCCGATATCACCCAAACCAGCCGCCCCCAGCAGGGCATCACAGACGGCGTGGACCAGAACATCGGCATCCGAATGACCCAGCAAGCCTTTTTCATACGCAACAGGCACACCGCCCAATATCAGCGGACGCCCCTCCACCAGACGGTGAATGTCATACCCGATTCCGACCCGCATCATCGACTCCTTTGTGAAAAGTTATATTGATTTTAAACAGTTATTGAATAACACATTTCCGATTTTCGGTAAAGCGGACGGGGAAAAACTATTTAAGAATTCGCCAATTATGCCGATATAGTATGTATGAATCGACCCCCCTGGCAACCCGATTCTGCTCAGCGGGCTGAATTAACTTCAAGTTGAGGACAACGCAATGACAGCAAAACTTACGATTCTGATTTTGACGCTTTTTATTTATGTTTTGATTGTGGCTGCTTTTAACAGGGCCAGGGTCAAATATTCAGGCGGCAAAGTCGGGGATGTGATTAATTTGATTTTGATCACCGTTGTGCTGATGTTTTTAGGCGACTATGTGCTTTTATTGGAACCCTATCTTGAGGATAATATCCTATTTACCCTCCAAACATTGTTTCGGACAACCGCTCTTTCCTTTTTGGCCTATGGAGGCGCTAGAATCGCCGGCAGGTAAAGATACCTAGCGACATCCCACCTGAGCTTACGCTGCACTCTGCATTCAATCTATTTCAACCTGCTTTTTCCTAATCGCCCTAAGGCTTGCGACAGGACCTGTTTAATTTCACCGATCGCTTGATTTTTATCGTCGGGTTGGCCCTCAGTGGCGTTACCACCGGGAAGCATCGCATCAATATCCTGAATGGCTTTCCGGGCCATATTCGGCCCGAGCATCTGACTGACCCGGGACAGAATATTTAAAATAAATTCATTAAAACTTTTGATTAAAACCCGGCAGGCATTCTTGTAATCTTCTATGGGCGCAATTTCCTGGGAAATTTCGCGGGTATTGACGTCTATGGCATTTTTAACATTATAATTGCGGAATATTTCATAGGGTTGGCAGGCCGCAACCTGTTTGGATTGGTCAAAAATAGCCAATGCCTGCTTTCCGAGCTCGCCTTCAATGTTACGAAATAATATCTGCAGGATATTGTTGTATGCCCCGATGATCGTCGAATAATCTTTGGGTTCTTTCGCTGGTTCTTTGGCGGGTGCTTCGGATTTTGCTTCGACGGATTCGATCAGTCCGCATGATAACAATGAATAGACTGTTTTGTAAGCGGAGTATTCATCAACACCACCCTCGCGGATCACCTGTCTGAGCGAACGGTGTCCGTCAACCAGACCCAGGATTTTCAATTCAGCTGATTTCAGGGTAACTTCATCTTTATCACTGATTTTACCCGTAATGCGATACACCAGCATATCGCTGGGGATATGCTTCTTTATTATAGATATTTCGTCTATTCTGCGGGATGCCTCGAGCAGCAGACCCACCACATTGATTTTGGCGACAATCATCCCTTTCAGGTTGAGAGCGGCATCGTTATATTCAAATTCGCCCTGATCCCATAAAAATAGATTGAATATCAAAAATTCGATTTGCTGCTGGATAATTTCCTGAAGTTTTTGGGAGCTGAGGATGCCCTGCTCGATGAGGATTTTGCCCAGGGCTTTTTTTTGGGTCTTGGCTTTCTTTAAAGACGCCAGAAGCTGTTTCTGTGAAATAAGGTCGTTGTTTTTTAAAAACTGCCCCAAGCGCTCCTGTTTCTGCGATCCGGTCGCATAGATGATTTCACCATCTTTTATATAAATTCGAATTTCCTTATCTTCATTTCGAACCTTCAGCACCCCGGTCTTTTGGTCATCATTTAACAGTTGGAAAATACTGTTCAGTTTAAACGTTTCTAAATTACCCGTTAGCGGCATGCGCTGCCTGTCCTTTTCTCGTGTTTGGGTGCATGGCTGGAAAACGGTTTCGCAAACACCGGTTGCGCCGGATAACCACGGGGGACCGGTTTTTAATTTAACCTATAACCATATCGGCCCGGGCCAATCTTGTCAACGGTCCATAATGCTTGACCTGCTGCCTTTAACCCGTATATGGTAAATCGTTGCACATTATTTTTGACGCAGTTGCTGTAACGAGAGATTGCAACAGATCGGGAGAAGACCCAGCATGGATATTCCTGCATTACTGTCCGACATTAAAAATAAAACCAAAAACGGTATTAATGAGACCGAGGCCAAAGCACTTCTCAGAGAATTCGACGTTCCTGTTGTGCCGGAAGCGGTTGCCGCGGATGATAAAGAGGCCGTCGCCGCTGCCGGCGAGTTCGGTTATCCGGTGGTGGTAAAGGGGCTGGGTGACGCACTGGCGCATAAAACGGAACGGGGGCTGGTGCATCTAAACCTGTGCAGTCCGCAGGCGGTTCAAAATGCCGTGGAAGCCATCAGGGCATCGGCCGGAGATGACCTGGCTGGCTTTGTGGTTCAACCCCAAATTCAGGGAAAAAGGGAGCTGGTGGCGGGATTATTTCGCGACCCTCAATTTGGACCGGTGGTCATGTTCGGTATCGGCGGCGTATTTACCGAAGCTTTAGCAGATGTTACCTTTCGCCTGGCACCGATCACCGAAACCGATGCAGCGGATATGCTGACCGAAATCAGAGCAAAAGCATTTCTGGGCAAATATCGCGGCGAAGAAGCGATTCATCGCCGGCAAATCATTCAAACCCTCCAGGGGCTTTCGCGCATCGGTGTTGAGATTCCGGAAATCGCCGAGATCGATATCAATCCCCTGCTGGCTTCATCTGATGGCCGTCTCTGGGCGGTGGACGCCCTGGTGGTGCCGGGTGAAGCGCATATCGATCGGCAATTGCCACCCCCCGTTTCTCCGGATGCCATTGGCGCCATATTTTATCCCAAATCCATCGCATTTATCGGTGCCTCGGCCAATATGGGCAAATGGGGGCACATGCTCATGTCGAATACCATCAGCGGCGGGTACGCAGGAAACGTATTTCTGGTGAATCCCAAAGCAGACACCATTGCCGGTCGCAAGACCTATCCAACGGTCTGCGATATCCCTGAACCGGTTGACCTGGCCGTTGTGACCGTTCCGGCCGCCGGCGTCCTGGACCTGATTCCTCAGCTGAAAGAAAAAGGCATCGGCAATATGCTCCTGATCACCTCCGGCTTTGGTGAAACGGGCGAAGAAGGCAAGAAATTGGAGGCCAAATTGGTGCGGGCTGCCCGCGAAGCGGGGATTTTAATCCTGGGCCCCAACACTATGGGCATCTGCAATCCGCATATCAATTTCTACTGCACGGGTTTTCCGGCCAAACCCGCAGCCGGTTCGACCACCATGGTCTCTCAATCCGGAAATATGGGAGTGCAGCTGCTGGCATTTGCCGAACAGCAGGGCATCGGGATTCGGGGGTTTTGCGGATCGGGCAATGAGGCCATGATGAGTATCGAAGATTATCTGGACGGGCTGGAAGTCGATACCTTAACCCGCACGGCCGTGTTATATGTGGAAAGCGTCAAGAACGGACGCCGATTCTTTGAAGGGGCGCGCCGCGTCGGCAAGAAGAAACCGATCGTGCTTCTCAAGGGCGGTCAGAGTCAGGCCGGCAAACGGGCAGCGGCCAGTCACACCGGGGCGCTGACCTCCGACTCGCGAGTGTTTGATGCCGTCTGCCGCCAGGCCGGTATCGTTAAGGTCGACCAGTCCATGGAGCTGCTTGATCTAGGGGCCGCATTTTCATCTCTGCCCCTGCCAAAAGGAAATCGCGCAGCCATAATGACCCTGGGCGGCGGCTGGGGCGTGGTTGCCGCCGATCTATGCTCCCAATTCGGCCTCGATGTTACCGAGCTTTCAACGGATATCATAAAAGAAATCGACAAAATTCTGCCGCCTTACTGGAGCCGGTCCAACCCAATTGATCTGGTCGGCGAACAGGATCCGACCCTACCCAGGGCTGTTCTGGAATTGCTGCTGAAATGGAACGGTTGTGATGCAGTGATTAATCTGGGATTCATCGGGCGCCGGCATGTGCTGAAAAGCCACGGGGAGTCGGTGTTAAAGGCGGATCCCACCTATTCACCTGAATTTATAAAAAAAAATCACCGGGAATTTAAAAAATCCGAAAAAGATTATATCGCCCAGATCATTGACTTAATGGAAAAATACAATAAGCCGGTTTTTGGTGTCAGTATGCTGCCTGATGAAAAGCACCAGACCGTATATCCGCATAAAAAACACTCACTCAAGGGTGTATTTTTCCCGACGCCGGAACGCGCGGTGGGTGCTTTTGCCAAAATGGTTCAGTACCAAAAATTCTTGAGCCGTGATGAGTAGCTTTTGGAAGTGCCTAAAATGAACTAAAGTTCGAAGTGACTAAAGCCCGCCCTCGCGCTATAAAATACTGTTGATAGGTGGGAGCGGCTTCCAGCCGCGAATATCGTAGCAAGATGCTGCTACCACAGCTATAAATTGGAAAACAGAAAATGAAACCAATGGCCAAAAACTTAAACTATCAATTCGATTTTGAAATCGGCTACCTCGTAAAGAGCCCCTGCCTGCAGTGTCACTACAGACCGCTATTTCCCCGATGCATGCAAACCTGCAGCCTGTTGGAAGAAATTCATGCTGTCCTGGCAGAAGCTGTATCCTGCACCCGCCGGGCGTAATCTTTTGCCAGAAGCCAGAGGACAGAAGACAGATGCTCGATAGAAAACTGTTCTAGAGCGTTTGTCAAAATAACGTTCCGATAGCGGTTGTCATGTTTGTAATAATTTCAGGCTGTTACACATTATATTTTCTCCTGTTAGCAAATCTGGCAAACGGAACATATTTATGACAACCGCTATAATGCCACTTTGTGGGAATATGATAAAATTTCTTATTATTTTCGCAATTCCAATTAAAGCTATTTAGCTTTGCAGCCGATGTACAAGTTAAGGGCATCACTTGCAAATACCGCTAAAAAGGAAAAAAGATGGCGAGAGATAGATTCAACGGCAAAGATCGAAGAGCCTATGTTCGGCTTAATAAAGCCTTAACAGTCCGGCTCAGGTTTTCCGGAGATCATCCGGATAAAACTTATACTGCAAACACTAAAAATATAAGCCATGGCGGCCTGTGCATTGAGGTTCCCAAGAACCAAAAAGAACTGATTGAAAAGCTCTCCGCTACCAGAGAAAATTCGAGTATAAATATAGAAGCCTCAATACTGAACAGTCGCATAAAATTTTCCGTAAAACCCGCATGGATCAACTGTAGATTTGATTGGGCAAAGAAACCCACCCATAAAAATCAAGTTCTGTTAACGGGGCTGGCTTTTAACAATCTCACTGAAAACACCAGGAAGCAGATTCACGACTACATTGTTGAAGAATTTGTAAAGTCTTACGACAAGGCCGTTTAGACTGAGTGAAAAGCGGATTGCAGCTTCGACCGTTCATCTTTTCTCTGTTTTCTGTCCTCTGTCATCTGTTCTCTGACTTCTGTCATCAAACGCCCCACAATGCATCGCGCAGGCCGGAGGTGCGCTCGATTTGGCGAGCAATCGCATTGCGGATAATCGAGCGGGTTCCCCAGATGGTAATTTTTTCCCGGGCACGGGTCAGGGCCGTGTAGATCAGTTCGCGGGTTAAGATGGGAAAATCTCTGTCCGGCAGTATGAAAAGCACTTCATCGAATTCGGAGCCCTGGCTTTTGTGAACCGTCATGGCATAGACCGTTTCGTGTTCCGGAAGCTGATACGGCTGGAAACGGCGTACTTTTCCGGTATCACCCGGGAAAAAAACAGCCAATTGATTATCACCGGCTTCAGCTTCCGGCAGGGTGACACCGATGTCGCCATTGAACAGTCCAAGCGGGTAATTGTTGCGCGTAATTAAAACGGGTCGACCGGCATACCATGGATTTTCTGCCATCGGATCCGGCTGTATCAGGTTCTGCCGACTCAATACCTGTTCCGCCAGTTTGTTGATGGCTTGAACACCCAGCGGGCCGATATTTAAGGCACACAGGATTTTAAAACGCTGCAAGCGGTGCAGTGCTTCAGCCGGGTCACCGGCTTTCAGATAGGATTGATAGCCGGATACAATCTGTTGGGACAGGGTTTCAACCAGGCCTTCGTCTGTTTTGAGGGGTTGCCAGGTGATGGATTTGTCATCTTCGTCGGCCAGCATTTGAAATGCGACTTCAGTGTCCGCACGGTTGACCGCGCGGCTTAAACCGCCGATGCCGCTGCCGACGGCAAACCGGAAGCTTTTTTGCAGCACGACAATGGCGTCCTGCAGCCCGGATAGCGCATCAGCCGTCTGAACCCCATGATCAACGTCTTCACCGGTGAGTTCTTTGATGCGATTCATAAACGGAGCTGAAAAACCATGCATCACATCCCGGTCGCAGATATCACCCAGGACCGAACCCGCCTCAACGGAAGCCAGCTGGTCCTTGTCCCCGATTAAGATCAAACGCGCATTTTCGGGGACCGCCTCAAGCAGTTTGGCCATCAAGGCCAGATCCACCATTGAAGCTTCATCGACAACTACCACATCCGCCATCAAAGGATTCTCCCGATCATGGCGAAAATACGGTGAGCCGGTTATGGGCTTGAGCATGCGGTGGATGGTGAATACTTCTGAAGGGATTGCGGCTTTTATTGAATTGTCGCAATTCATGTGGCTTTTGGCCTGTTCAACGGCCTCTTTTAACCTGGCGGCGGCTTTGCCGGTTGGGGCAGCCAGATAAATTTGACGTTTCTGCCCGCACACCTGCTCCAGCAGCAAGGCCAAAACCTTGGTGACGGTAAATGTTTTTCCGGTACCGGGACCTCCGGTGATAACGCTAAAATGTCTTAAACTGGCAACCGCAACCGCAATTTTTTGCCAGTTAATTTCCTGCGGGTCAGTTCCGGGAAACAACCGATCCAGGGTATTCTTTAGTCGTTTGAAATCCAGGTCTGCAACAGGGCTGTGAACCCTTTTTTCAATCGATTTTGAAAGTGTATTTTCGTAATCCCAGTACCGGTACAGATAGAGTCGGTTTTTAGCGTCCAGGATTAACGGACGGATTTGGCCGGGGCTGCCAAAGGCCGGACTGGCCTTCAGTTTCTCCAGCCAGACCGCGAGTTTCGGGCACAAAATCGATTCCCGGCCTTTCTGTTTGCCGATCAGCAGATTACCGGCGGTTGTTTCCAGATTAAGACAGATATCGCCGCTGCCGGTTGCATGGCTGACCATGGCAGCGGCCAAAAATATATCCGAATCCTTATGCGGTGAAAAGTCGGTGATAAATTTTGCAAAATGGACATCGATTTCAGACAACAGGCCCTTCTGCAGAAGATTTTTTATCGTATTTTTTTTAAGCATATAGGTTTAAATTTCTGCAAAACCGGGTATCAGGGCTTTCCCTAAAGCGTTGATGAGTGCCGGTTTCGGGAGGTCAAAATAAATACCATATTGCGGACCGCGGCGGCTGTCGATTCCCCGGATAAAAAGATAGAAAACGCCGCCAAATCCGGATGCATAACCAAAAGCAGGATTGCGTATCCGCAAATATTGGCTTAGCGCCAGCACATATAGATGGTACTGTAGGATATAAAAATGTTGCCGCATCGTACGTTGCAGCGCTTCCTGGCGATAGCTGTCAATAGTTGGGCCGAGATAGTTGGATTTCCAATCCACCAGATAAAACCGCTCGCGGTGTTGGAAAACCAGATCCATATAGCCCTTCATGAAACCGGCGACCGGACTGAAAACTAATTTTCCCAAGCGGTCCGGGAATTCTTCTCCGCTGTCAAAACTGCTGTATTTTTTAAATACGGATCGCAGCTTTTGAGGGGTAATTCTGTTTATCGGGAAATAAAACTCCATCTCATTGATCCGGTGTTCGAAAGCAATTGAAGCCAGGGTCAGTTCCGGTTGAGCCGGTCTTAGAGAAACGGTCAGAACATTGGAAATCGTCTCGGAAACGATATCCTGCCAGGTGCTGTCAAAACCATAGGCCTGAAGTGCGCTTTGAAGCGGGTCACTTAAGGCTTGAGATGAACAGTCGGTGTAATCCAGGTGCTCAAATATATCGTGAAAAAAATTGCCGGCACGGGAACCTTTGGGAAACGCAAAAATATCGTCTTGTTTGCGGGGCTCCCGGGGATCGATCCAATCTTCGGTGGTGCCCGCCAAATGCCTTAAAAGGTCGCCAAAGGCATCGCGGTCGCGCAGATCAATATCGGTGATACGCCTTGACACCAGCGAGGTGTAACTTGAAACCTTCCAGCTATGATCGATATCACCCGAAAAGTTGCGACAGGTCATTGGATCTGTCGTGTCCGGCTGTTCAAAAAAATTGCAGTCTGAAAGTTCAGGCAAAGCCGTCACCTCAATACTCCCCTGTGATTTTTTTGCCAGTCGATTTAAATCAGCGATGCGATCTTCATCCGATTTGCGGTTCACCTGTTTTTTCAGTTCACCGACAATATCCTCGTCGCGATCATCGATTTGCGAGCCCCCGGCGGTATGCAGCAGATACGCCAGGGCTGAAGATTCGGCCGAATTGATGCTTCCCCATGCAAGATAGCATTTTGATTTTGCACGGGTTAATGCGACATATAACAGGCGGATATTTTCGGCTAGCAGCTCATTCTGGGCGTGAATGAGATTTAAGGCACGAGAATCCGAACCCAAATCCAGTGTCAGGCTCTGGTCGCCATCGCCTTTATCCAGTTGATGGAAAATAATTTCAGGGTCCTTTACCAATGAACCTTCCCAGCCATAAGGGCAAAACACCACCGGATATTCAAGGCCCTTGCTCTTATGGATGGTCACAATTTTTACGGCGCCTTCATCACTTTCCAGTCGGAGTTGATGTTCTTCAAGGTGCGGCGATTGCGGGTCCCTTTGTTGCGCCAGCCATTTTAAAACGCCGCTAATGCCCAAATTTCGCCCTGTGGATTCCTGATGAATGATCTCTGCCAGGTGAAGCACGTTGGTTAACTGTCGGTCCCCATCCGGAAAGGACAGAAGGCGCTGCCGGATTTTTTCCCGGCTCAAAACCATTTGGAACATGCGGATAAACCCGGATCGTTGCCACACCTGAAAATATTCCCGGAAGCTTGCCAGTCGATTTTCCCACTGCCGAGCGTCCAGGCCCGCAGAAAGCAGGTCTTCTCCCCTGACGCCCATCATATTCATCGCCAGGGCCGCTTTAAGATATCCGGGGTTATCCGGCTCTGAGATGCTGAGCAGAATTTTTTCGATCTGCATGGCTGCATGCGAATCAAAAATATTGCCGGTGCTGTAAAGAACCGATGGAAGGCCTCTGGCGGATAACCGCTCTTTGACCCGCTGGGCCTGTCGGTTGGTTCGCACCAGCACAGCAATATCACCCGGCGGCCAGGGATCGGGTTTTACGGTTACAATTCGACAGATCTCTTCAGCTACCGCTGCGGCGATCAGCCTCACCGCTTCGCTTTTATTGATGGGTTTATTCTGATGGGCGTGTACCCTTGAATCCAGATACCATATCGTTAAGGGGGTTTCTTTTTCTTTTGGCCCATTTGAACGCTGAATTCCGGGACTGGCGTTTTCAAAGGGAATCTCTTCAAAAAGAAACGGGGTTTTTGAATTTGAAAAAATGGTATTGACGGCGGTGATCAGGGACGGTTTAGAGCGCCAGTTCTCTGTGAGTGTAAATTTAGCCTGTGCATACCGGGCCGCCTTCAGGTAGGAAAAAATGTCTGCCCCGCGAAAGCTGTAAATTGCCTGCTTGGGGTCACCGATCATAAACAGCAGGCTGTCTTCTGCTGAAAATAACCGGGAGAAAATTTCATATTGCAGGCTGTCGGTATCTTGAAATTCGTCCACCAGAGCAGCTTTGTACTTGTGGCGGGCGGCTGCTGCAAGGGGATTGCTTTTTTTGGAGGTCAGGGCCTGTTTTACCAGAATGAGCAGGTCATCGAAAAATTGAATGTTTCTTTCCGACTTTCTCTCCTTTAGCGCTGCAGGTGCATCGTAAAATAGCTGCATTTTAAGGTAAATAAGGTAATTTTCCAGCTCGGCTTCCAAGGCCCCGGCCCGGAGGTATACTTCATCGCAGGTTGCAAAAAAATCATGGTGAGGCGGTGATTCTTTTTTGCGGGTGGCCTTTTTTATTTTTTGGGCTGTAAAATTCTCGAAGTTTTTAAATAACGGGAAGCCCGTACTGTTGGCTGCTGTGTATTTTTCCATGGCCTCGGTCATGGATAATATCTTCATGTCTCTTTTGGTCGTCGCCGGGTCGTTTTCAGCCGTTTCCATTTTCAGACTGCCGTATTGGGTGCCGCTCAATGCAGGGTCACGCAAGGCTTCCATGACGGCACTGCGCCCTGCTGGCCATTGGTCTTTTAGCTGTTGATAGGCTTTGCGGAAAGCAGAGAGCGTTTTCAAAAGCGGTTTTTCAATCTGCGGTATAATTTTGATTTCCGTGGCTCCGGTTTTATTCAGTAGCCTCCAGAAATACTGGGGCCCCTTAATTTTTTCGGTAAAATAGCTAATGAATTCCAGGGGAGCATCGTAAAAATGATTTCGCCAGAAATCTTCGGCAACATCCCGTACCAGTTCGGTCGGGTCGGAAACCAGCTCGGTATCAAACAAGTTGGCGGTTTCGAATGCATGTTCGTACAGGATGCGTGCGCAGAATCCGTGAATGGTAAAAATGGGCGCTTGATCAAATTCAACCAGCGCATGATGGATCAAATCAACGGCCGCCGCATGATCCTTCTGGCGCTTCAGCAAATCGGCCAGCAGATTGTCTTCACTTGTTCCTGCCGTAAAGGTTTTTTCGGCTTGCAGCAGTTTGGCCCGGATCCGATCTCTTAGCTCCGCGGTGGCCGCTTTGGTAAATGTCACGACCAGGATCTGATCAACCCGGAGCTGTTTTTCCAGAATCAGCCTCAGGAACAATCCCTCAATGGTATAAGTTTTACCGGTGCCGGCACTGGCTTCAATCAGATTAATGCCTTCCAGGGGCGTGTTCACTAGATCAAGTGGTTTCATCCCAATATACCAATGGATGGTTTTCCGTTTTTCCTTAGCATAGAAGATAGTGGAATATTGGAACACTGGAATGCTGGAAGAATGGGTCGATTAGAATTTCAGCCTAAAGACTCGATTCAAGGCGAATTAAGGCCCAATACTCCATTATTCCAACATTCCATCATTCCGTTAATTACCCTGGTAACTGTGACTCTAATAAAACGCAGTCACATTTTCTGGTTGAGACGATAAATGAATGCCAGCACCTCCGCCACGGCACGGTAGAGCTCCGGAGGGATTTCGGTATCCAGGTCGAGCGCTTCCAGCACCTGCACCAGATTTTTATCTTCATGCAGGGGAACATTATGAGCCCTGGCTGTTTCGATAATTTTTTCGGCAATAAAGTCTCTGCCCTTGGCCACGACTCTGGGTGCCGCATTTTTCTCCGTTTCATATTTGAGTGCGACGGCTTTGGACTTCTTTTTTCTCATTAAATCCTCAGATTGATTTGCCGATCACCAGCGAGGTCTAAATCCTCGTGATGGAAATCTTGAATTTTTTTCTCAGAAACCACTGTCTTTAAAATCAAATAGTCAAATAACGAATTTAATGACCCGCGGATTTCTTGAATGTGATTCTCGAATTGTTTTTTGCTGACATCATCTTTAACAAAGAAGGTAATTGATAGATCTTTTTTCATCAGAAAAAAATCCGACCGGACCTCTCCGATTCGGTCCATGTCCAGTAACAGCGAAATCTTAAACCCGGCTCGGGAGCCGTTTTGTTTTTTCTTCGGACAGTACAATTTCAACTGGGCTTTTTTCTGATTTTCCTTTAATGGAAGCGCGAAGGAAAACACCTGGTAAGGATCCGGCAATTCATGCTTGTGGACTGCCCGGGATTGTTGGTTGCTGATATCGGCCAGCAGCATGTCAAGCGTGCCTTTGAAGCTGGAAAGGATTTTGGTGTCAAGGAATTTAGAAATTGAATCCGGGGTTTCCAGATATTCTTTGAGCATGAAAAGGATCGGCTTTAAATCCTGTGTCAGGATTTTTTGAGTTTCTGGGGAACGGATCAATTCTCTGGTTAAATCAGACTCCGGACGATCGGCCAATTGGTGGATGAGGTCCGCAAACTTCTTTTCAAAAAACAAACCGGCGTCTTCGACCCTGGCTTTAAGCAACGGAAGCCACTTTTCCATGTTCCGGGTTAAATCAATGGATTCAAAATGAGCATCCAGGGTTGCCAGGGCACGGCTGATTTGCTCCGGCGGCAGCTGGCTGTCCGGACGGTTTAAAATATGATGGACCGTTTGCCTGATGTCGGATTGAATCCTGTTGAATAGCTCAAAAGAGAGGATTTTCAGCTGGCTGGATACATTTTTGCTGCCGCTAACCGCCCGGGATTCCGGATCTATCAGTTGAAGCCGCAGTTGTCCCTCGGTGCCGATTACTTTTACGAGCAGATCGGCGCCGGGTTTAACGGGAAATTTCACTTCAGCCAGCGCACGAAATTTTCCGAGATCAACCAGGGCCCGATGGTTATCTTTTACATCGATAACCTTTAAACTAAAAACATCACCCGGTTTAATGATTTGCTGAACCCATGACGATCGGTTCAGCTGCGGGTCGAAGATCGCTTTTATGAGCGAGGAGATATCCATGGGTGGCAGTTACTCAATTTTGCTATATATATTGACTCGAAAAAATTATTTCTAACCTAGCTATCAAAATGTACAGTTTCATTGGTTGAATTCGTTTTTATTGTTCGTCTGACGATAACCAATCAAACCAATTAAACGAATCGAACCCTTATACCGGTTGTCATAAATATGTTCCGTTTGCCGGATTTCCTAACAAGCGAAATGGTGGCGTATAACGGTTTGAAATTATTAGAGCGTTTGGATCAGGCCATATTGGACGTTATCGACAACCCGCAGAAGACACAACAAACTACCGCTATCGGAACGTTATTTTGACAAACGCTCTAAAACAGTATTAATCGTCTTCAGTGTAGTACACTCCCGGAATCCAGCTTTTGCGGATTTTGGCAGTTTTATTCGGATCTCCTTCGTCTTCATCGATAAACTTAAACGTATTCCATCCGACTCGGATCATGTCATTGTGCTTTAGTTTATGGCGGGTAATCTTTTCACCATTTACAAAGGTACTGTTGGTGCTCTTCAAATCTTCGATATAAAATTCCGGTCCACCGCCGGATTCTGGATTGCCTTCAGCTTTGATGACGGCATGTTCAGAACTGACCACCGTGTTATCGATAAAAATATCGCTGGCCGAATCGCGGCCAATTCGCAATACGGGCTTGTCCAATTCAAATTTATTAATTGCCACACCTTCGTGCAGCTGAACCACCATTGCCATGGGTACCTCCTTTTTTTAGGTTGCCAGTACCGTGCCGTTTGCCAGTAAAGGCCCAAACACCGCTCTAGAAACCTCCTCAAAGGATTGATCAAGGGGATCGGTCATTTTAAAACAGATGTCATAATAGGGGTCATCAGATTCCCCCCTGGCATAATCACTGCCCAGCCATTTTTTTTGTGCCTGTGTTAGAGCCGTTGTTTTCGATTTGCCTTTGCTCTGCTCCTGCCGGACATATTCCAGTGACGAGACTGGAAAAAAATGCAGCGGCTTTGCCAATCCCGCTTTGAACATATTGAATAAATCCATAAGAATTTTCCGGTGGCGGTCAACCGGGTTGAACTGCCAGGCCGCATTTTTAAATATTATAGCGCTTTTGGGGAGCAAATCTTTTGGCGCTGCTTCACAAAATGCCAGATGGTAAATCCATGATCTTAACAGGTCCTGAGCCCGCTGTTTGGCATATCGGACCTGGAGCAGGCCGCGATCGTATATTTCCGGTAGCCGGACCTGCAGGCAGAATTCGCCCATTTCGATTCGTGCTTCCAGGGGCCCGGCAATTTTTTTATCCTTCAAAGATTCAATTTTGCTGACAAACCGTTCGATGTCATTGCTCAGTTCATTGTAATAAAAGGTGCCGACTTTCCCATGTGGAAGTTGACCCATGGCAATCTGTACCGGCCGGTAATCATTCAAATCCCGGCCTTCCATTCTGGATTCGACAAGGTGTTGCCCGACCCGATATTGATCTAAAAAATTCAATTCAAAATCTTCGCGTTTATCCGCCAGGGTCGCCGTCTTTTCCAGATAAATGCCAAGACGTTGCTGGAGTAGAAATCGAATTGGATTACTGAAAAACCGGGACAGGGTTTCAATATCAAGCGAATACAGTTCCTCTTTTTCAGGCGGGGTCAGCGGCAGGGCGCGGGTGATCAGGGGCGCCGCTTCTTCGTGTTTGTGTAAAAAAGCCGCCGTATCGCGATTTTCTTCAGAATAACTGAAAAGCCCGGTATTTTTTTTAAAATACTGCGGTGAAAATGCCTGCAGCCGATGAACGCTGACCACATGCTCCAGAATGTTTTTAGCGGGCAGATCAAATCCTTTTTCAATGGTATCCAGCAGTTCACTGACCAGAACCGACGGCGGGATGCCGCTGTTGTCCTGAATGCTTTGCCCCACGTAACTGATATACAGTTTGCTACGCGCCGAAATAATCGATTCCAGAAATAAGTATTTATCATCATTTCTGCGGGAGCGATCACTGGGTCGCGGGTGTTTGGCAATCAGGTCGAAGGTTAGCGGCTGAGCTTTTCGTGGGAACACATCTGAATTCATACCCATCAGACAGATGACTTTAAAGGGAATACTGCGCATGGGAAGCATGGCACAAAAGGTCACCCCGCCGGTCATAAAGCCGGATCCGAAGCTTAATTTGTCCAGACGCTGATCCAGATAAAACCGAATCGACTCAAATTCGAGTTTTTCATCGAAGGCGCTGTCCGTTTGTCGATGGCCCAGGTCGTCAAAGATATTTCGTAAACTTTGTATTTCCGATTCCGTCTCTTCCCCCGGGAGGAATAAATCATCGAGCAAACGCTTTAATAACGCACCCCACTGCTGCAGCGGTTTCGGCCGGGTCAGTTCTTCGGCATATCGAAATACCGTATCCATAAAATCCAGAAATTTTCCGAAACTGTGAATTTCACTGCCTTCAACCTTATCGTAGGGCAATATGCCGCCAAACATCAGTTGATTATTCCCCGGCATGGCGTAGCCCAATAAAAGCCGCCGGATTCCGGCAGACCAGGTATTTTCCGAAACCGCCGGAAGCCCCATTTTTTGACGATGAACGCTATCGATTCCCCAGCGGATTCGGGTATCGCGAATCCAGCGTTCGATGATTTCAATGCCCGTTCGATTTAATCCGAATTTTTCTTTAACGCCGGGTGATTCCAGCAGTCGCATCACCCGGGCGGCACTGAATCTGGATCCTTTCAGATCCAGAAATGAAAAAAAGCCGTCAATCAGGCGGCCTTGGCCCCGGGCCCTTTGATCTGCAATGCTGAACGGAATTCTGAGGCGCTCATCCGCTTGGGTAGCAAACACGGCCTGGATGTAGGGTGCATACATTTCAATGTCCGGCGTCATCACCACAATATCTTTCGGCAGCAGGTGCGGATCTTCTTCAAACATGGCCAGCAGGTTATCGCGCAATACTTCAATCTCGCGCATCGGGCTGTGGCAGCTGTGAATTTGAATCGAAGTGTCCGAATCGTCTAAACTCAATACCGCTGCCGGCAATGTCAGCTGGATGCTCTGATCTTCTCCGCTGCTTTGCGCTGCCTTGCGCTCTCTAAGATTCAAAATGTCAGATTGAATACAGGAAAGCATATCGGTGCATTCCGGATCCCGGTAGATTTCATGCATTTCAAAATCAAAGCCGCTGATCACGGTAAAAAAATCCTTGCCGTGGGTCCCCATGGATGCCAGCAGACGGTTTCCTTCTTCCAGGTGCAATTCTGCGGTGCTATTCGCCGACCGCGGGTATTTCCTCCGGATGCGCTGCATCTGTTTTTCAGAAACAATATCGCCCCAGTATTCACGACAGGGGTTCAGCAGAAATAAGTTCATTTCGACCCGCTGTGACAGAGCAACAAAAGCCTCCATATGGAAAAGCGGCAGATAAGATATGCCGAATATAAATACGCGTTGCGGCAGGTTCTTGAATTGAGCCGGTTCGGCGTTTAATTTTTTAATCAAATCACGCTGCAATCTGGCCCGGTGCCGGTTTTCCTGGCCTCTAATCAGTTGCCGCCAGAGCTGCGCCTGCCATTTATCCTCGGGATGCTCTTCTTTTGCGCCCTGCTGGCCTTGTTCCCATTGAAATATCATTTCCGGTCGGAACACCTGATACTGATCGTATATATCGGCCAATTTGCTTGAAAGCTGTAACCGCTTAAGGTGGGCGGCATCATCGGCGAGATAATCTTTGAGACGTTCAAATCCAGGCAGCCGGGCGCATTCCGGAAGCAACTTCATAATTTTAAAGGTCATTAGATCCGGGTCAAAGGGCGCCGGCTCGCGAAAGTCCGGCATGGCCTGTTTGGCGATTTCTTCCAAAAATGAATTGGGGAATGGGAATCGAATATTGGCGCAAATGCCGTTGTGCCTGGCAAGCTCTAAAGATATCCATCGCGCCATGCCGGTGCTCTGGATGACGATAATTTCAGCAGCAAGCGCAGATGACACGGGCGTTTTCAAGAGCTGGGCTAACTGCTCTGCGAGGAGCTCAAGTTTGTTGCCGGTAAAAATGTTCAGGCCGGGCATAGGGTCTGTTCCATCATTTTTTGCTTACGAACCGATTCAAAAATCGGAAAAAGCGCATTTGCCAGTAGGCAATGTTGATGGGGATCAACAATCGCGTATCAAAATTGGGATTTTTGATTTTCGCCATGGCAGACAGATAATTCACATGCTGGGCAACCGATAATGGGCAACCCCTGGCATGAATATAGCGTGATGATCTTTTCCACAGAGAATGCGCGATGGCAGTCCCTGTTTTCAAAAGCATGTCGTTGGAGGCCGTTTTTTTCACGTCCACGTCTGCGGTGGTTTTATAGCTGCTTTCAATTTTAACCGGTTCACCGTCGATCTCACCCTCCCAGCTGGTGCAACTTCCCGCGAAGATGACGCGTTCGTCTTCGGCCAAATTTAAGGGCCCGTCGACCTTGCCGACCACATAGCGAACTTTTTGCATCTCTTTATCGACGTCCGGGTTAAACCCTCGAAATATGTGCATGGCTTCCTGCAGGGCGCCGGGGCAGCCTCCGCGGCAATAATCAGATGAATGCGCTTCCGGAAATGTCCCTACCGTACATGACAGATTGCGGGTTCCGCTGAAATAATCATCTACGCGCTCAACACAAAATTTAAAATTTCGAGTCCGTTGCTGAACCTCCGCCAGCGGATAATCTCCGCCGACCTCAATCTGATCCAGCTCCATGGGGCCAAAGCCTCTTTGCGACGTGTAGCGCAGGTGCAGTAAATCTTGCGGGTTCACCCGCACCATGTGACATCCGACGGTATCAACGGCACATGAATTGGTCCCCATTACGATGGCACCCAGTAGAAAGGGCGTCGGTGTGAGCATCATTTTCTGACCGGCCACAATCCCATCGATGGCTATAAATTTGGGCTGGATCACTTCCTGCAAATCGGCAATTTTATGCTCCAGAAACTGATTATGATCCACCAGACGATGGCGGTCATCCTGAAGTCCGATGAAATTTTTAAGACTCAAGGTCAAACGGCTCCAGGGGTGGGCTTTAAATTTGGGCAGATTAATCAGAAAATCACATCGGGTGACGGGTTTGGGGATATACAGGGTGTCGCGCAGCGCTTGACGGTCCTTTAGCTGGACCGGCCCATGTTTGGATTCGTCGAAATAATAGGTCTTGATGCCGTGTTTATTTAATATTTCCGGATAGCCCGCATTTTTAAAATTGAAACGGGTGGGCACGGTGATGCCCGAACGCTCACCGACTGCGATCTCCTTGACAGCGTCGGCACGGGATTTAACCGCTGACAGAACCCCGTCCAAAAATTCAGCGCGCGTATAAGCGTTGGGAAAAATTTTCGGATGCGCTATCACCACATTGGGTTTTAATAGAATCCTGCCAACGGGTGTCACCCCTAATTCTTGCATGCCCTCTTTAACAATGCCGGCAATTCGATCCGGGTCATAACCATCGCATCGCATGATCAGGACTTTGTGTTTTTGATCCATAGCGCAATCCTTCGCGGGTTCAGGCATTTGGTCAGCGGGAACAAGACATCTATACTCGCATCATAAGCGCTGAGTGCCTGTTTTGTCAATATGTTCAAGTGACTGAAATTCAATAAAAAAATTATTAAGTTTGATGCGCAATCCACTTTGAAATCGTGAACGATTCAAGCAATTTGAATGTCCATCGTTTGGCGATTTTAAGAGTTTATCCGATCAAATTATTTTCTTGCTAAGTCCTGCGAACAAGTGTATATGAAGTGCGTTTTCTAAGCAAAATATTGTCAATTTTTTATGTACTACATTGTGTTATTTCAATCGCTTAGACCTATTTCGCAGATGGGGTGTTTTTTTATTTAAAATACATACTTCACCGTATGGTTTATTTTGTCAGGTTGGCGTATCGTGGCAATGACTCAAATCCGCTAACTTAATGAGGAGGTGCTATGGCCAAGGAGGGCAGTTCCGCCGCAAAGAAACCTTTTTGGAAAAGAGCAATCAAACCTGCCATTTTTATTGTTATCGGCATCTTCATCGCATTACCCCTTTTCAGCATCACTTACTACACCATGGTCAGAACCTCGACCCCGGAATTCTGTGCATCCTGTCACGAAATTCAATTCGCCTACAACACCTGGAAAACATCCACCCACGTCAACAACGCCCAGGGTTTTGTCGCCGATTGCATGGATTGCCATCTGCCGGCTCCCCACGATATGTTGGATTTTTTCTATGCAAAAACCTTCCACGGCCTGAAAGATGTGATCGTCCATTTTACGCGGGATGAATATGATCATGCCAAGCAAC
The DNA here is from genome assembly GCA_965370395.1 of uncultured bacterium. Lineage (GTDB taxonomy): Bacteria > Desulfobacterota > Desulfobacteria > Desulfobacterales > JAHEIW01 > JAHEIW01. Next base: position 2,065 of record CBDUUO010000003.1, on the reverse strand, counting down.
GCGAGAAGGCGTATGCCTCATTTAAAAACGATCAATGTATGAAATGCCACCGCAATTTGTTGTATATTCCGGATAAACGCGGTGCCATGCTGGCCCATAAAACAGTGCTTTATCCGCGACCGGGCTATGAAAAACGCTGTGTGGATTGCCACCGCAACCTGGTCCATAATCCGCGTCAAATTTATGAATACAAGCAATATAAAGCACCTTACCGAGGCTTGGGTGTTTAACCAAACAACCAATGGAATAATGGAATGGTGGAAAAATGGAATAATGGGTATGAAAAGCTGAGGATGTCCTGATTTTAATTTTTCACAAGGGTCACCTATATAAAAATAGACCTCATTCCGCCAAACCCAATATTCCAACATTCCATTATTCCAGTACCCCGAAGCATGCGATTACGGCAAAGCTTGTGATCACTGACCTGGCCGTGAAGACCAGGTTTCAATGTTGGAACCAATACACGTTTAGCATAAGGAAAGGGGGCTGAGTATGAAGAAGCTTTTATGTATGGCTGCTGTGGTCATTGGGCTGGCAGGACTTCTGACGGCCGGCGTGTTCATTGCCGATGCTCAGACAGCCGCCAATATTCCAAAGCAAAAGGAGTATCGAATTGAGCGCAGCATGCCGGCCCAGGCCGTCGCCTGTATCGAGTGCCACAAAAGTGAGCATCCGGGGCTGTTTGCGGACTGGGCCAAAAGCCGGCATGCCAGCGCCAACATCACCTGCCTGGATTGCCATCAGGCCGACCCGTCCGATAAGGATGTCAGCAAAACGCACTTTAAACAGTATGAACGCTCAGATGTCAAATGGGGCAAACCGGAATTTAAGGTGCCCGTGGCAGCCGCGGTAACGCCCAAAGATTGTTCCCGTTGTCACCCGGACGAGGCCAAGCAATACAGCCGCAGCAAGCATGCCAATACGCTTGAAATTATCTGGAAAATTGATCCCTGGCTGAACAAGGGCATGAACAGCGATTTTGAGCGCACCACCGGATGCTTTCATTGTCATGGCACGATATTGAAAATGAAAGAGGATAGATTGGATCCGGGAACCTGGCCGAACACGGGTGTCGGGCGCTTTAATTTCGATGGCAGCAAGGGTAGCTGTACCTCCTGCCACACGCGGCATCTCTTTTCGGTGATGGAGGCCCGAAAACCGGAAGCCTGCGGCCAGTGCCATTTGGGGCCTGACCATCCCCAGATCGAAATTTTCATGGAATCCAAACATGGCGATATTTACACCGCCCACGGCGACACTTACAATTGGGATGCCGCTCCCGGCACCTGGACACCGGGGGTTGATTATCGAGCACCCACCTGCGCGGTCTGCCATATGTCAGGGGCCGGCCCGGTTTTAACCAGCCACGATGTCACCGAAAGATTGGCCTGGGAAACCCAGGCGCCGCTTACGGTGCGGCCGGAAAATTTCAAGCCCTTCCCGGCCAAGGTCAACCACGAGGTCGAACGGCAAAAGATGAAAGATGTCTGCTTGCAATGCCATGGTAATACCTGGACAGATGCCCATTTTGTCAGACTGGATAAGGTTGTCGAAGAATACAATGAGATTTATTTCAAGCCGGTCAAAAAGATGCTGGACGATCTTTATGCCAAAGGGCTGCTAGACAAGACTAAATTTTTTGATGAGGAATTGGAAATCGAATTTTACGAAATTTGGCACCATGAAGGGCGCCGGGCGCGCTTTGGTGCGGCCATGATGGCGCCGGATTATGCCTGGTGGCATGGCTTCTATGATTTAAAAAAACACTACAACACTTATATGGAAAAGGCACGCGATCTCATCAAGCACAACAAAAAGTCCTATATCGCAACTGATTTTCCGAATGCCACCGGAAATACAACACGACCCAAAGAGTTATTTCCCGAGTAGTACAAATATCTTTATTTGTTAAAAACGCAAAGAAAACCCTGCGGCAGATCTTGCCGCAGGGTTTTGCTTTTTTTTTGATAATACCTAACCCGGACGAGCCGGTTGGAGCGAAGCGGAAATCCCGGTTTATCGGGGAATTGACTATTGAATATCGTTGGAATTGATGAATGAC
>CBDUUO010000002.1:0-28895 GCA_965370395.1 uncultured bacterium | reverse complement strand
GGACATCCGTGCACGAATGAATATAAATACCTATTCAGTTGAAGAGGTTAATTTTTTTCCTGATGTAACCGGTCCGGTGGACTTACGCCATGCCGTCCAAATGGCCATCATGTTCACGGCTTTGAAAGATTTGTATTTGTTTGTCTGAATGAGTTATAGCGGAATGGATAAGAGTAACCAATGAGTTCTATTCTATTAAAAAACTGCTTTTACATATTTTTATCTGCTGATGAGGAATCACGGCGGGGCGATGATATCCTGATCCGGGAAAATCGCATAGCCGATATCGGCAGCAATATTGCCGAGGCGGCCGAACGGGTCATTGATTGCGCTTCGTGTGTGGTGGTACCGGGCTTTGTTAACACCCATCACCACTTTTACCAGACCCTGACGCGCAACCTGCCGGCGGTTCAAAATGTCGAGCTGTTTGAATGGCTGGCCTATCTGTATGAGATCTGGAAACATCTGGACGAAGAAGCCGTTTATTACTCGTCCATGCTCGCCATAGGGGAGTTGTTAAAGACCGGCTGCACCACATCAACCGATCACCATTATGTCTATCCGCAAAACCTCAGTGGTGATTTGATTGCGGCACAGTTTAAAGCCGCTGCCAATCTGGGAATGCGGCTTTCCCCCACCCGGGGTTCCATGTCTCTGAGTAAAAAAGACGGGGGGCTGCCGCCTGACAGTGTGGTACAGACCGAAGATGAGATTCTTGAGGATTGCGAGCGGGTCATCCAAAAGTACCACGACGAAAAAGAACTGGCTATGCGCAAAATCATCCTGGCGCCGTGCAGTCCTTTTTCGGTGACCAAAGAACTGATGAAGGAGACGGTCAAATTGGCACGCAAATACAGCGTTCGACTGCATACTCATCTGGCGGAAACCGGGGATGAAAATGAATTCTGTCTTGAGATTTATGGGTGCCGACCATTGAAGTTGATGGAGGAATGCGGATTCATCGGCACCGACGTCTCCTATGCCCATGGCATCCATTTTAATGACCGGGAGCTGGAACTGCTGGCGGACAGCGGCACCCACATCGCGCATTGCCCGACCTCCAACATGCGGCTGGGGTCCGGGATCTGCCGGGTCAAAGAGATGCTCTCTCTCGGGATCAACGTGGCGCTGGCGGTGGACGGCAGCGCCTCCAATGATTCATCCGATATGCTGGGAGAGATCCGCAATGCCCTGCTGCTGCAGCGGGTCCATTACGGGGCGGCGGCAATGTCCACATTGGATGTCATGAAGATGGGCACTGAAAACGGTGCCAGACTGCTGGGTTTTGAAAAGGTCGGTAAAATCCGGGAAGGCTGGGCAGCGGATCTGGCCATATTTAACGTAGGCAAACTGGAATACAGCGGTTCCCTTGCCGATCCTTTGGCTGCCATTATTTTCTCAGGATACAATCATGGGGCTGAATACACCATCGTCAATGGCAAAATAGCCGTGGAGCAGGGGAAACTCACGGGTTTTAATGAAATCGAGTTGATGAATAAATGCAATGAAATTTCAGAAAATCTGATAAACCAATGATGTGATCCAAAGTTGTGGGATTCTACCCGTCGAGAGCCTCTGGGTCGAACGATCATCTTAAAAATAGACAGAATGCATAAACTTTAGGCATTTTTTTTAAGGAGTATTCCAATGGCAATTGGCAAGTCCGTCAAACGGGTTGACGCGGTGGCCAAAGTTACCGGGCGGGCGCGTTATACCGATGATTTTTCTATTCCCGGAATGCTGGTGGCTAAATATCTGCGCAGCACCATCGCACACGGTCGCGTCAAGCGAATCGACAGCAGCAAGGCGAAGCGTTTAGCCGGTGTTGAAGCGGTGTATACTTATGAGGATGTGCCCCAAACCAAATTTGCCACTGCCGGTCACCCGTATTCATTGGACCCTGCTCACAAGGATGTGGAAGATCGCCTGTTGTTGACGCAGCATGTCTGCTACTGGGGTGATGAAATCGCCATCGTGGTAGCCGAAAATAGCCTTATCCTGCAAGATGCGCTGAAGCTGATCGAGGTGGAATATGAGGAATATGAGCCCCTGCTGACGCTGAAAGCCTCTTTGTCCAAGGACGCCCGCGAGATTCATGCCGGATCGAACAATGTCATCGGTGAATCTCAATATACGGTGGGAGGGAAGATCGAAGATGTCCTGGCCGGTGCCGATGTTATGCTGCAGGGCCGGTATCGGACGCAGATGTGCCAGCACTGTCATATCGAAAATCATATTGCCTATGCCTATATGGATGATCTGGAACATATCGTGGTGGTTTCATCGACCCAGATTCCACACATCGCCAGAAGAATCGTCGGAGAGGCACTGGGCCTGCCGTGGGGTCGCATCAGAGTAGTCAAACCGTATATCGGCGGCGGATTCGGTGCCAAACAGGATGTCATCCTTGAACCCATGGTGGCTTTTTTAACCCTGAAATTGGGAGGACGGCCGATAAAGATAGATCTTTCCCGGGAAGAGTGCATGATCGGAACCCGGATCCGCCACCCGTTTGATGTCAAGATGCGGGCCGGTGTAAACAAGGACGGGACACTGGTGGCGCTGGACATGGACGCTCTGGCCAATACCGGTGCTTATGCCTCTCACGGGCACTCGGTGGCCGGTGCCGCCGGCGCTAAATCCCGTTTCCTTTATCCCCGCGCGGCCATGCATTACCATGCCAGAACCGTTTACACAAATATGCCCACGGCCGGCGCCATGCGGGCTTACGGAGCACCTCAGATGATATTTTCGGTGGAGTGCATCATCGAAGAGGCGGCGCGTAAAATCGGCATGGATCCGGTGGCGTTCCGGATAAAAAATGTGGCCCGGCAGGGCGATGCGGACCCGCTGACCGGTGAGCGATTTGAAAGCTGCGGACTGGTCGAATGCCTTCAACGGGGCAAGAATCTGATTCATTGGGATGAAAAGCGTGGGGCCTGGCCGAAGAAGCAGACCGGTCCGGTGCGTCGCGGACTCGGTGTTGCCTGTTTCAGTTATGCCTCCGGGACCTATCCGGTCTGCCTGGAGATTGCCGGAGCCCGCATCATTCTCAACCAGGACGCTTCCCTGCATATTCAGGTGGGTGCCACCGAAATCGGCCAGGGCCTGGATACCATTGTGGCTCAGATGGCGGCTGAGACGGTTGGTGTTCCCTTTGAGGATGTGCACGTCGTGTCCACCCAGGATACGGATGTGGCACCTTTTGATACCGGTGCTTATGCCTCGCGCCAGGCCTATGTGGCCAGCAATGCCGTATTTCGGGCGGCCAGAGAGCTGAAAGCCAAAATCCTTGAACATGCCGGCCGGGTAAGCGGAATCCTGGGCGGAGAACTCGACATTCTAAACGGGGAAATTGTGGATCGTAAAGATTCATCCCGCAAAGTGGTTCCGCTGAAGGAAGTGGCGCTGGACGCCTATTATGATAAACAACGCGGTGGTCAATTAACTGCCGAAGTCTCCCACAAAACCTGTACCAACGCGCCCACATTCGGCTGTACGTTTGTCGAGGTAGCGGTGGATGTGCCGCTTTGCAAGGTGGAAATCAAAGAAATCTACAACGTCCATGATTCCGGTGTCATTCTTAACCCTGTAATGGCCAGGGGTCAGGTGCACGGCGGCGTTGCCATGGGAATTGCCGCCGGGCTCTATGAGGAGATGATGATCGATCGTGAATCCGGCTACATATACAATAATAATTTTCTGGATTACAAAATCCCCACCACCGTGGATGTACCGGATATCGGCTGTGAGTTTGTCGAAACCTACGAGCCGACGTCCGGTTACGGCAACAAGGCATTAGGGGAGCCGCCCATTATTTCACCACCACCGGCTATCCGCAATGCCATCTGGGATGCCACCGGCGTTCCGATTAACGAGTTGCCCATGACCCCGCATACCCTTTTTAAATATTTTAAAGAAGCCGGACTGTTGTAGAAAAATAATTGAGGAATTTAGGTATTCAGGTATTCAGGGATTTAGGGATTTAGGGATTGGGGAATTTAGGTATTGAAGGTAAGGGCGATTCTATAGTTTAAATCCGCAATCCAAAAGAGATGAATTCGTAAAAAGTCGAATTCATCAAGTGTTTGGTGTTTGGTATGAAATAGATGATGCTATATCGGTATGTTAGAATACTAAACACTAAACACCAAATACTAAACACACTCGTAAAAAGTTTGCTTTTCTGACTTTTTACGAGATTATCAAAAGAGGACATTGAATGTTTAATTTTAAAAGCTATTCCAAGGCCGACAGCATTCAAGAAGCGATTCAGCTTTTAGACCAAAAGCCCGAGGCGCATCTGCTTGCCGGCGGTACGGATGTGCTGGTCAAACTGCACAAGGGCAAAGGACAGTTTGATCATCTGATCGATATTCATGACATCGCCGAACTCAATTTCATCACCCGCAACGATGATGGCGATCTGGTCATCGGGCCCCTGACGTGCTTTACGCATGTGGCTGAATCTGCGTTGATTCGCAAACACATTCCGGTCCTGTCGGAAGCCATTCTCACCATTGGCGGACCCCAGGTGCGCAACATGGCAACCATCGGCGGAAATCTTTGCAACGGCGTGCCCAGTGCGGACAGCGCCACACCCCTTATGGCCCTCAATGCAGTGGTGACGATTGACGGCAGGGACGGATCCCGGCAACTGTCCCTTGAAAAATTTTTTCTCGGCCCCGGCCGGGTGGACCTTGAACACCACGAAATTATGACGGAGATCACCGTAACCCGCGCCAACTACGACGGTTATTACGGTCATTTTTTTAAATATGCCATGCGCGGCGCCATGGATATTGCAACCATCGGTTGCGCGGCGGTGTGTAAGGTCGAAGATGAAATCCTGACAGATATGCGGCTGGCCTACGGCGTGGCTGCACCGGTGCCCATCCGCTGCAGAGACACCGAAAATAAGATCCGGGGCCGAAAGATATCACAGCAACTGCTGGATGATATTTCTGAAGCCGTTGCCCATGATGTCAGCCCGCGGACGTCGTGGCGGGCAGCCAGGGAGTTTCGATTGCAGATTATCGCAACTCTTGCCCACCGGGTTGTCAAACAGGCTCTTTTAAATGCAGGAGGTACGATTCAGTGAACTTAAACTGTAGCATCACTTTTACTGTGAACGGAAAGAAAAAAGAGATTCGTGTAGATGTGCGTCAGTCGCTTCTGGAGGTGCTTCGCGAGCAACAGGGAATGAGCAGCGTCAAACAGGGCTGTGCTGTGGGTGAATGCGGCGCGTGCACTGTGTTGATCGATGAAGTGCCCATCGATGCCTGTCTTTACCTGGCGGTTTGGGCCGACGGCCGATCCATTCGAACGGTAGAGGGCGAAAGCCGCGACGGCAAGCTGTCCCGGGTACAGCAAGCCTTTGTCGATGAGGGCGCCGTGCAATGCGGCATCTGTACTCCTGGTTTTGTTATGGCGGCCACGGCTTTTGTCGAAAAGCACAAGCATCAAAAAGTCAGCCGCTATGAAATTCGCCGTAGACTGGCCGGCAATCTATGCCGCTGTACGGGTTATGACACGATTGTTACCGCCGTGCAAAAATGTCTGGATGAGGACGATCCGTGAACAGAGGACAGAAGTCAGAAAACAGAGGTCAGACGACAGATTGCAAAAACTGAAAGTATCCCCGGAAGATGATTTGACAATTCTTGAAATACAGAGTTACTTGACGTGACAGTCACCAAAGGCGATATCTGTACTTATACATAAATTATTAATAGAAAAAACAGAATTTGTTACGTTTTATCTCAATTTATCTCAACAAATGCCAGACCTGAGATACGGAATGGATATCTGTAAAACTTGATAATTAAATGCTTTGAGATCGGTAATTTTTACTGCAGCGAGCGCTCCGGTTCAGCGGCGCGCTTCTTCAGCGTCCGCTGCAACCCCTTGTTAGGCGACGTCAAAGTCCAATAATTGTACAAAAATTGATGTTGAATTTTGCAATTTATTTAAGGCCTAAGCACCTAATCTTCCATATGGTTAATCAGCGCTTCAAGATAACGGGATTTAACCTGTTGACTAGCTAAGGCTTGTTTTAAAGGTGGAAGTTTTAGAATAACACCGAGAACAGCAGCCAGGGCACGATGACTCAATAAAACACGGTTATCAAAAATCAAATGCTGTAGTTTCCCACGTTCGATTGCCATAATCACTGCCCGGTGTGTTCCATTCAGGGGAGTTATCACTCTCTGCGGCCGGGCTTCCAAATGAATACTATCTTTCGGACAAGACCGGACACAAAGACCACATCCTAAACACAGGTCTTCCTCCAGTCTAGCCAGTTTCATTTTCGGTCGATGGGGATCATTAGCAGAGATTAAGGACATGGCCTCCACAGGACAAACATTCACGCATTTGCCGCAACCATTACAACTTTCACCTTCGATTTCAGGAATAAAATTGGTGGTATGAACAGGATTCAGAATTGCAAAGCGTCTGGCAGCAATCATGGCTTCACAGCAACATCCGCAACAATTGCAAATAAAATTCACTTTCTCTCTTACATTTTCGCCGAACTGAACAAGATTGTTCTCATAAGCTTGGTGCAAAAGCTCCATGCCTTCCACTTCATCAACCCTGCGGGCGTGACCATGTTTAATTAACGATGCTGCCGAAGTGTTAAACGTCATGCATACTTCCATGGGCGCATCACATGCTTTGTCCATATGGTACATTTTATGACGGCAGTAACATGTGCCAATCGCTATATGAGAAGCAGTTTTAATGACCTCTGTTGCTCTTTCGTAATCTAAAACATGTAGAGCATTTTCATTAGACCAAACCGGTTCATGGACAAAGACACGCCCAAGTTGGGTTTCCCCTCTGGTAAAAAGCTCCCGAATAAAATCTTCTTCCACATTCAGATACTGGTAAAAAAGCTCACTTAATACCTTCTGATCAATATCATCGCGCACTCGCATTAACGAAAACTCAAAAAAACCCGCCATGGGGGGCGGCAAAGTGTAAACAGACTTCCCATTCCGCTCAATATCAACAAGGATGGCCCGTCCGGCAAGCTCATTCAGCGCATTTTGAGCGCTCGCCATATCCATTTTCCAGATACGGCTGGCTTTCTCTACGGTAAAGGGTTTGATGGGCAAGAGTGAAACCAATTCAGCCGCTTTCTCACTAAAAAGCATTTTCAATATTTGGTTGAGCAATTTAGATGGAGGGGCGCCCTGAGGAAAGCGGTTTAAACGATCAATTAATTGGGAATAACCGGATTTGATTGTATGATGAGCCATAATTAAGAATTAATTTAAATTGCCAAAAAAATCGTTCCGATGAAAAAAGAAAATAGAAACGAATGAAATTTATGATCTTTCTGTTTTTCGGAGGTCTTTATTAAACACAAAAACATAGCCGCTTAACATTAGATATTGATTTGCTGCGAAAGAATTTCAGCTTTTAGAAAAAATGAATTCAAGCAAGATCTGTGCAGCGATTATTCAGACCGCATAATAACCTCACCTCTCTTCCAATAGCATATCCACCTGAATATTCAAAAAAAAATTATTAGATTTCGTACAACTCAGTTTCTTGATATAGGTTTTTCCTAAACTGAAAATGCGAAGCTTTGTGCAGTTTCTGCGTATTGGTTCGTTGCGAAAGAATTACAACCATAATAATGTGGTGATATGTAATGGAAAACACACGAATCTGATCTGACTCAATAGTTTGGATTTCTCCAAGTGCGCCGTATGCAAACATTTGAAATGCCGAAAAACCTGTGATACTCAAATGATATATTCAATTTTGGCAAAATGTAAATTATCTCAATAAATCACCAGTTCGGCAATAAAAAGGCTTACCACAATATCTTGTGTCTAAAACAAATCTGAAATTTATTGCAGAATATCATCGGTATTGTTAAAAATGCAGAGATTCAAGTATCATGCAAGAAAGTGTGAATTTGCGAATATTGCCAAACGGTGCACATTGGCTGTTATAGTTCTAATATTTGGGAGCCAAGAACTTTAGCATGGCTATGTTCATCGGCGATGACCCTAAAGGTCACATTATAAAGACTGCAAGTGTCGACACGCCTTTAAAAAAGATTCCTGGTGGGAAATCGGGATTATCAAAGGTTCGGGATTCCAAACCGAAGCTTTTAGATCAGCTTCGAGAAAGTTTGCGAGCCCGTCATTACAGTCGCCGAGTACAAGGAACGATAGGTGCTCCAGGACAAAGTAGGGAACCAATATGACGCGAACAGAAACGAATCTGGATAGAACATATGACAGTTTGTATGAGGACAATGCAAAAGCTTTGATGAATAAACACTATGGGGAGGGCATTGGTATCTATTGTCTCTGGGCAGAACTACCTACTGCACTGAAAGCTTGGTGGAGTGGTTTAGAAAACGTGCCCAATCATCCAGCCCAGCTACACTATGCTTGGCTCAATAATGAGAATGGCACACCAAATAAGATCAGCCTCAATGAAGGAATTCGTTTAGCTACAAGTATAGCGATAGAGCTGCTGCAACTGAGATACGACAACCCTATTACCTTGCTTGATGCTGGGTGTGGCGTTGGTGGATCTGTCCAGCAAGTGGATTTGTTTTTACAGGAGCAGAACGTTAGAGCCTATGAAGTTCATGGCATTTCCATTGTTTCAGAGCAACTAAGGCTTGCGAAATTGAGAAGCAGAAAACTTGGAGCACTTAATAGCTACTTTTTAGTTGGTGATTGTCTTTATTTACCTTACGAATCGAGTTGCTTTGATGGCATTATCGCAATTGAGACATTCTGTCATATCCCTCCAGAAAGCAAACAAAACTTGCTTCAAGGATTATTCCGCGTTCTGACACCGGGCGGCAGAATGGTGATCCTGGACGCCTATATAGTTAGAAAACCGGAAAGCTCGGATGAGAAGTATTGGTTTAGCATTTTCCGTAATGGTTTGACGCTGCCTGAACTGGTCACTGTAGAGGAAATGAACAATCTTGCTAAGAAGTCCGGTTTTGAAATAGAACAATCATTTGTTGGTACCGAAAGAGTACGACCATCGGTCAAGCTAATCTACAAACGTGGCAAGTACCTGCTCAATCCATTGTTGCGAATCTATAGGATGCTGGGAAAATTAGGTCATGAATCGAACCTACTGCAGAAGACTGGCGTACATACAGCGAATGCAGAAGCCTTTATTCAGGCAATGTTCGCTCAAAAAGAGATAGTGGATCGTGATTTGATGACTTATTATGTTCACGTTCTAAAAAGACCTCCTCAAATGAAGTAGATTTCTCCTCGATGTTCTCTGACTGCCGACAAGTGGCCGGGCATTTCGAGAAAGTCTTTGCCCGGATTGCGGGCGTGTTTGAATATGAAATCGCAGAGGAATCCCTCCGAGTGATCGACGGCCAATCTTCGTTTGGCTTTGGCAATGCCAACTAGCGGCCTAACCAGCGCTGCACCTGACGCGGCTACGGCCTCGGCAAAATCGACGACAACTGCCTGGTTACCGGTTCTGGGACTTGAAAGGTCACACTCTTACCCGCCGCGCAGGTGAGCTTGGCCGTTCGACAATAATTATCCTATTCTTGAGTCCGGACTGATCTGAATATTTCAAAAATACCGAATGTAAGTACCGCTAAAGAGCGTATTTTTACGGTTTTTCTTTTTGATAAGGCCATACAATATGTTGGGGTGATGGGATTTTGAATGAAAGCTGATGTATCTGGTACTCTCCAACATATACAAACTCTGGGAGATTCCGGAAAAGTTGTGATATCATCTTTTCAATCGAATTTTTACCTTGCCTTCGTTTTTCGCTAACTCAAGTAGAGGTCAGCGCAGCTTAACATAACACAGAGGACAGAGGTCAGAGAACAGAGAACAGCAACTGCGACACGACGTCAACAGACTGCCTTCTGTCGTCTGTCCTCTGGCACCTGACACCCGGTTATTATTTGACTCATTGATTAAATCTGCGATAATCTGCGTAATCTGCGGACCGGAACCTTGAACCTTTGAACCCTGAAACCCGGTAACTGACACCTGACACCTGAAACCTAAACCAGATAAACCCCTCTAAATTTCCTCAAGTATTGCCCCGCCCAACCGATATACTCTTATATACGTTCGCACTTTTATACCGCTTTCCATAATAATGTTCCGAAATACGGAAGTGCGGCATAAGTGGTTGTAGAAAAAAACGTTTGAATACCGGAACGTTTTTTTGACAACCACTATATCCCGGGCCACCCTGGTGGAGGTAGGATCTGTGACCAACCGAAAATTATACCGCATTATGCTGAAAATCGAAGCATTTCCGGGCATGCCGGCTACGGCAGCGAAATTACTTCCGCTTCTTGACAACCCGGATTCGACAGCATCTGAAATTGAAAGTATTTTAAAATATGATCCGGGGCTTACCGCCAACATCCTGAAGCTTACCAACTCTGCCTATTTTGGCATCCCCACCAGAGTCAGTTCGCTCAAACAGGCTATCGTCCTGTTGGGGTGGAAACGGTTGCTGCAGCTGGTGATGACCATCTGTATGAGTCCGTTAATGAAAAAAACCGTCCCCGGATATGATTTGCCCAGAGGGGAGTTATGGCGGCATTCCATCGCGGTTTCCGTGGCGGCAGAAATATTGGTAAAGGCCTTGAAAATACCCGATGCAGATGAAGTTTTCACAGCTGCCCTGCTGCATGATGTCGGCAAACTGATACTCGGCGGTTTCGTAAAAGAAGATTTAAAGCAAATCGAAACCATGGTGATGAAGGGAATTACCTTTGATGTCGCCGAATCCATGGTGCTGGGAACAAACCATGCTGAAATCGGGGGACAGATACTGCAAAAATGGTCTTTTCCGGGTGAGCTGGTTAATGCCGTTCAATGGCACCACGATCCGGAATCCTGTGAAGAGAGCTGCACGTTGAGCGATATTGTGCATGTTGCCAACACGATGGGTTTGATGACGGGTTTCGGAAAAGTTGAAGAAGGGTTTGCCATCGAAGCGTTTGGCCCGGTGGCCGATCGGTTGGGTTTAAAGGCCGATGATCTTGAAGCCATGGCCCGGCAGACATCCGCAGGGGTTAATAAATTGTCAAGTTTCTGGGGATTGCAGTAGAAGTGGCTTCAAAACCCCATCTTCTTGTATTTTTCGGTGATTTATTTTTGGCAGGGCAGAAAACTCCGCCATTTCCATCCCACCTTGCCGTCGCTGTCGTTTAATTCCAAATCTCCATTTTCAATGGCATGCTGCAGTGCGGTTTCAAGTTTTTTGGGGTCCATATCACGCGAACCTGTTATGCGAGCCATGAGTATCTCAAGGCCCTTTTCTTTGCTGATTACAGAACCCCTGGCAGATAACGATAGCGATCCGTTTTCTTCAATGACATTATTCATCATTAATTCATAAAGCATAACGGTGTGCTCAAGATTCTTAAGCTGCCTGACCTCATCTTCAGTGGCGGTTCCGTTCTGGATACTTTTATTGATATGTTCCAGATACTGATCGTATTGATTTTCCCAGTCAACCACCACGGCGTCCAGCATTCGGTGGTTTACAGTTGCGGTTTCGACAACTGCCCGATTGGCATCGTATTTTGACCAGTCATCGGTTAAAATTCGAATTCCCAGCTCATCCTTTTTCTCACGCACCTCGGTTCCGGGAAAAGGAGCTAAGATGTGAAATCCGTAAGCGAGCCCTTCTTGCTGTAATTTCGCGGCAAAGGCTACGGATTCTTTGATCGTATCCGGCGTTTCACCCGGAAGCCCCAGAATAAACGATGCGTACGGGCTGATGCCCACCCGTCGGCACAGGCGTACCGCATCTATGACCTGTTGAATGCTGATTCCCTTTTTGATCGTCTTTAAAATATCCGGATTGGCCGATTCAATCCCAAAACTGACTGCCGTGCATCCGGCGGCTTTCATCTTTGATAGCAGTGCTTCTGAAACCGTGTCGACCCGGGCAAATGAGGTCCAATTAATATTTAATTTTCTTTTTAAGATTTCGCCGCAGATTGCAAGGCAGTTCTTTTGATTGGTGGTGAAAAGATCATCGGCAATGTTGATCTGATGAAATTTTAATTTTGCCAGGTTTTCCAGTTCAGCCACGACACGGTCTGTGCCGTGGTAACGGACCTTTGCCCCGACCATCTTGCGGCCGACACAAAAAATACACTTGTAGGGGCATCCCCGGCTGGTGGTCATGCTGATGGACAGTCCCAGGGTCCGATATCTGCCCAGCGGCAGCAGGTGCCGGGCCGGCAATGGCAGTGTATCCAAGTTTTTGGTTACTTTGCGTTTTGCGGTGGTCCTAACTTCCGAACCCACGCGATAAGCGATTCCGTTTACCGTATCTAAATTGCGAGCGCCATCAACGGCACGTGTGAGATCAACCAGGGTTTCTTCCCCCTCACCCAGCACAACAACGTCCAACTCCGAAAAGGTTTCAAATGTTTGGCGCACACAAAATGTGACGTGCGGCCCGCCCATCAGTGTTAAGATTTCAGGGTTGACGGCCTTTACATCTCTGAGAACCTGTTTGGCATGATCAAACGTCATGGTTACCGCGGTTGCGCCGGCAATATGGGGCTTAAAGCTTTTTAAAACAGATCCAAGCGCCTTACGCCGATACGGATAAACGACATAATCCAGAATCCTCACCTGGATACCGGCATGTTCCAGGGCTGCACCCAGATAGGCCAAACCCAGAGGCGGGGAGGGGGTTTCCGAAATGGGGTAGAACGGGTTGATAAGTAAAATTCTCATGGTTTATGTGTTAACACGTGGCAAAAACATAGTTAAGGGGTAAGCACAGGTCATTGTATTTTGAATATCGAATGTCGAACAAGGAATTTCGAATCATGAAGGTTTTCTTTTGTTTTGCTTAGCTGTTTTTACGCTTGATACAAAAATCGAAATCAACTCATCATCAAATGTTCTCTTATCCTTCGACATTCATTATTCCTTGTTCGATATTGGATATTCAGGACTGCTTGCCATAAAAAATGGGGTCCCCGTGAAGATATCGCGGACCCCATTTGCTTGAAATAAATATTTTGAACTAGAACAGTCCCGTTACCTTTCCGGTCTTAACATCCACATCCACCCGTCTAAAAGCCGGGTTGGAACCGGTTCCAGGCATCAGGCTGATGGTGCCGGCGCAGGGGCACAGAAACTTGGCGCCGGAGTAAATCATCACGTCGCGGATCGGCAGGGTCCAGCCCTTGGGGACGCCCTTCAAAGCCGGATCGTGGGTAAGACTCAGATGGGTTTTGACCATCATCGTAGCGAAATCATCGTATTTGGGATCATTTTCCAGCATTTTGGCCTTGGCCTCTGCATCCGGGGTCCAGACCACGCCATCGGCACCGTAAACTTCCTTGGCGATGATATCGACACGGTCGCGCAGTTTCATCTCCAGCGGATACAGGAATTTAAAGTCGCTTTCATCGTTGCAGGCGTCGATAACGGTATCGGCAAATTCCAGCGCGCCCTCGCCGCCCAGTTCCCAGTGTTTGGATTCAGCACAGCGGGCGCCGGCCGCTTCGGCCGCCTTGCGGACGATCTGGCACTCTGCGTCGGTGTCGGTGTAGAAGCGGTTGATGCAAACCACCGGATTAATACCGGACTTGCGGATGACACCAATCATGTGAACCATGTTTTCGATTCCTTTTTCCACCAGTTCCAGGTTTTCTTGCGTGTACTCATCCGGCAGGGCAATGCCTGCTACCACCTTGGGGCCGCCGCCGTGCATCTTCAGTGCGCGGATGGTGGTGGTCAGGACCGATACATGGGGTTTTAAGCCGCTGAAACGGGATTTGACGTTCCAGAACTTTTCAAAACCGATGTCGGCCGCAAAGCCGGATTCAGTTACATGATAGTCGAACAGCTTCAGCCCGACGCGGTCGGCAATGATGGAAGATTGGCCCACGGCGATGTTGGCAAACGGACCGGCGTGCACCATACAGGGGTTGTACTCGGCCGTGCACATCAGGGTGGGGTTGATGGTGTTGCGCATAAATGCGGTCATGGCATTGCCCACTTCCAGATCACCGGTGGTCACCGGTTTGCCGCTCTTGTCGAAAGCCACGGTGATATTGTTGAGCCGTTCTTTCAGATCAGCCAGATCCCGGATGACCGCCAGAGTGGCCATACATTCGGAACCGACCGCAATACCGAACCTGGACTGCATGGTAAAGCCGTCCATGCGGCCGCCGATTCCGATGATAATATTTCTTAAAGTCTGAGCACAAAAATCCATGATCCAGCCCAATTCCACGCGGGTCGGATCGATGTTCAAACGCGGCATGCCGGTCAAGCGATCCAGTTGCTCATCGTTGTAGTTGCGTTCGTGCTGCATGCGGGAGGTTAAGGCCACCATGGCCAGGTTATGGGCGTTCATGATGTCGTTGATATCGCCGGTCAGTCCCAAAGAAAATTCGGTCATCGGGATCAGAAGGGAATTACCCCCGCCAGCAGCGGTTCCCTTCACATTCATGGTGGGACCCCCGGAAGGTTGCCGGAGGGCGCCGCCGACGTTCACTCCGCGCTTACCCAATCCTTCCATCAGACCGCATGAGGTGGTGCTTTTGCCTTCACCCAGCGGAGTCGGGGTGATGGCGGTCACCTCAATGTACTTTCCATCCGGTTTGTCTTTTAGGCGCTCGATGATCTTAAGAAAATCAAGCTTCGCCAGTCTGCCCATGGGAAGAACTTCATCTTTTTCCAGCCCCAGTTTATCTCTCCATTCATCCGGTACCGGCATATTTTTTTCTGCTTCTTCAGAAATCTGCCAGTCTGCCATCTTTACTGCATCATAAGCCATCTATGCAATCCTCCTTTCCATTTATTTATAGATCTGTGAAACAAATTAATGCTCTCGGTTTAAAAGTGATAATGTCTATCATCTGTTTTTCTTTTTGGCAAGAGATTTGTTTCACTAGGTTCAAGGGTTCAAAGGTTCGGGGTTCAGGGGTTAGATAACAGAAGACAGATGACAGAGATCAGATGACAGATGAAAACCGGAGAGTAGGGCAGCCCTCTGCGGCTGCCAGAAACCAGTGACCGGCAGCCAGTCACCAGCAACCATAAACCTCAACCCTTGAACCTCTGAACCTTTGAACCCTGAACCCTCAAGCCTGACGCCTGTACTTTAATTCTGAAACTGACTGAGACGATAGTAGAGTCCTTGGCGGTCCATCAGCTCGGCATGGGTGCCGGTTTCGATGATGCGGCCCCGGTTCAGGACGATGATCCGGTCGGCATGGCGTACCGTGGATAGCCGATGGGCAATGATCAGCGCGGTTCTGTTTTTCATCAGTTTCTCCAGGGCCTGCTGGATCCACAGTTCGGTCTGTGAGTCGATATACGAGGTGGCCTCATCAAATAAAATCAGCTGGGGATTTCTGGCAAATGCCCTGGCAATGGAAATCAGCTGCCGTTCTCCGCTGGAGATGGATGTGCCCCCCGCAGTTAGAACCGTTTCCAGGCCATCGGGTAAGCGTTGAATCAGAGTGCGGCAGTTTGCGGCGTCTATGATTTCCTGCACCGTTTCTTGCGTCACCATCATGTGATGTGCCTGATCGAATATGTTTTCCCGGATGGTACCGGAAAACAGAAACGGCTCCTGCATCACCAGCGCCATCTTATCGCGAAATACAGCGCTATCTAATTTTCTGATGTCGATGTCGTTGATAAGGATCCGACCCGATGTCGGCTCATAGAACCGGGGAATCAGATTAACCAGAGATGTTTTCCCGGCCCCTGTAGGGCCCACTACCGCCACGGTTTCCCCGGCTTTAATCTGCAAGGAGATGTTTTTGAGCACCTTTTCATCACCGATATAGCTGAAAGAAACATCTTCCAGCCGGATCTCTTGAATACGATCCAAAATCGGCGGGCTGATCTGAAGATGGGTTTTCGGTAACGTATTTTTCGTATCCAGAATCAACAATATTCTTTCGGCCGAAGACATGGCATTTTGCAGAATACTGTATTTTTCCGCCAGATCTCTTATCGGTCTGAAGAACATCCGGATATAGGAGATGAATGCCACCAGAGTCCCCAGACTCAGGGCTTCATTTAACACCCGGCTGCCGCCGTAAAAGATCACCAGGGCTGCGGCGATGGCTCCCAAAAGCTCGATGATGGGCATAAATAAGGCCAGAACGTGAATCTGTCGCATGCCGGCTAAATAGTTCTCGTGGTTAAGCCGCTTGAATTTTTTATAATTTTTCGATTCCTGAGCTAATAGCTGAATAACCCCGATGCCTTCGATGGTTTCGGCAAAGCGGGTGTTAATTTCGGCGATTTTTATTCTCAGAGTTCGGAAGACATCCCGGGCCTTTACAGAAAATTTAGCGGAAGCATAAAGTACCATCGGCAGGACCGTAAACGAGACCAGGGCGAGCTTCCAGTTGAGAACCAGCAAGACTGAAGCAATCCCCACCAGCAGGAAACAGTCTTTGAAAACCAGAGAGATGATCGAGGTAAATAATTCATGCATATTTTGGACATCATTGGTCAGCCGGGTCACCAACCGGCCGACCGGGTTGCGGGTAAAAAATTCGATGGCCAGATCCTGTACATGAATAAAAAGCTTCATCCTCAAATCGTGCATGATCATGTGTCCGCTGTATTCCATAATCATTTTTTGGGTAAAGTTGAGAATGAAATTAAGAAAAACGATTGCCAAGAAGACCGCCGCCATTTTTCCAAGACCGGCAAAATCTTTGTGGCGCAACATTTTCAGATCGGATTTTTCAAGGCGCGCCAGTTCATCAAATGAAATAAGGGCTGTTTGGCCTTCAATTTGAAACAAAGCGCTGTATTTTTGGACAATGTCGCGTTGTCGGGGGTTCTTCAGATCCGCTCTAAGGTATCTCTTGCGGGTTCCATCGGTCCGGGTATCCGCTCCTGCCCCATCTGTTGTTTGCGGGACGATATAGCGGTCAATGGCGACCTTGGTCACATAGGGCAGCGCAAGATCCAGGGCTGTGATACCGATTACCAAAAAAATCGACCATAATATTAGCAATTTATATGGATGGACAAACGGAAAAAGACGCTTTAACAGCTTGACATCATAGGGTTTGCCCAGCCGAGTTTCCTCAAAATATCCATAATCAGGATGCATTTACACCCTCTTCATATTGTTGAAGTTGAAATGCTCTGGCATAATATTGATGGGTTGTGATCAAATCCCGGTGGGTGCCCTGTTCAATGATTCGTCCCTGTTCCAGGGCGATAATTTGGTCCGCAAAGCTCACCGCAGAAATACGATGGGAAACGATGATGATCGTTTTTTGGCCGATCATGGATTTGATGGTGTCGATAATTGCGGTCCCCGTTTCCAGATCCACCTGACTGATGGGGTCATCCAGAATTAGAACACCGGCCTCCTGGAGCAGGCAGCGGGCTAAAGCGATGCGCTGCTTTTGACCGCCGGAGAGGATAACCCCTTTTTCGCCGACAATGGTTTCAAAACCCTTCGGAAACGCGCGGATGGTATCGTAAAGCATTGCTTTTTGAGAGATCTTTTCCAGCAGAGTTTCTTCAATCAACGGGTTGTCGAAAGCAATGTTTTCCCGGATGGTTCCCGCAAACAAGAAGGGTTCCTGGGGCATGAAGGCGATATGCGATCTTAAATTGTCAATCTTCAATGAACGTATATCTTTACCATCAACAAAGATGCCGCCCCGTGACACGTCGTAAAGTCTGGGGATTAGACTCAACAGCGTCGTTTTGCCGCTGCCTGGAGGGCCGACGATACCCAAAACTTTTCCCGGCTCCACCGCCAGACTGATCCCTGAAAGCACCGGCGTGCTGCCGTTGCCCTTATGGTTGTAAGCGAAGTCAACTTCTTTAAATACGATCCGGCCTTGAAGCTGTCCCAGCATAACGGCGTGTTTCCGGTTTTTGATTTCAGGACGCGTTTCCAAAACTCGATTAATCCGATCCAGCGAAGCCCGTCCGCGCTGAATCAAGTTGGTTACCCAACCCAGTGCCATCATGGGCCAGGTCAATAATCCCAGATAGGCGATAAAGGCCACAAAGTCCCCCGGGGTAATGGTCATGGCAATGGTTTGCCGCCCACCCAGATACAGCACAATCGCCAGGCTTAAATTGGTAAACAGCAACATCATGGGAAAGAAAAACCCGACAATTTTTACCAGGCCCAGGTTTTCTTTAATATATTCTTTTGAAACGGCTTCCACCCGCGCGGTTTCCCTTGCCTTGCGGTTATGGGCTTTAATAATGCGAATTCCGGCAAAGCGCTCCCGGATGACTTCAGTCAAATCTGAAAAAGTGGCCTGAACACTTTGGTAGCGGTGGTGCATTTTTTTGCTGAAAAAACGGGCACAGATGGTAATCAGCGGCATAGGGATCAATACAAAAAGGGTCAGGGTCACATTGATATAGAGCATAAACCCGATGGCGGCGGCACCCAATACGATGGCATCGTTCAAGGCCACCATCCCCATTCCCGTCGCCATTCTGACTTGCTGGATGTCATTGGTGGCGTGGGCCATTAAATCACCGGTTTGGCTGCGATCAAAATAAGATGCCGACAGGGTCTGGATATGGGCAAACAGGCGGTTGCGTAGGCCCTCTTCAACTCGACGGGAGGTTCCCAGCAGACAGCGCCGCCAAACATATCGAAAGGCGCCAATCGATACGGCTATGACCGCCATGTAGATCGCATAAATCAATAGCTGTCCCCGATCGATTTGCAAAGCGGTCAGTCCATCAACCGTCCACTTGATGATGCGGGGTATGAAAAGCTGCAACACGTCAACAATAATTAAACTGAGCAGGCCGATTGCAATTTTCCAGCGGTTTTCCTTAAAATACGGCTTGATTAGTGCGATAGATTTCATGGTATTAGGTACATCTCAGAGATTCAGCAGGTGATCAGCGGCGATCTGTCACCGAAAACGGTAAAATCCAGTCGCCGCAGATTGGCAAATTATAGCATGGATTGGGTGCCAACATATCTTTTTATAACAATTTGAAAATAAACAACATCCTTTCTTTCGTTGACTTCAGCGAGGTCGGTTGTTATTGTAATTTTTATGGAATCAGGAAGTATTGTTGAATACATAGACCGCCAGAAGATTCTGTGTGCCGTCGTTCTTGAAGTCAAGAACCAGCGGCTACGGTTATTAACTGAAAACAATCGAGAGGTCAACCTTTCACAGCGACGTTTGTTGCACAAAGATAAAACACGCCTTGATCTCACTTTAGGCCGGGATCAGATGGTCGATGCACTTAAGCAGGTTGTTCAGAAGCGTCAGGAATTGATCAAAAATATCAATATCAAGGATTTGTGGGAAGTCCTCAATTCAGAACAAAATTGGATCGATCTGGCCACCATGACCGAATTTTGTTTTCCGGACAGCCCTTCAGGGGACCATGAATCCGCTGTTATGCGCGCATTATTTAATGATCGGCTTTATTTTAAATTCAATCCGGATGGATTCCTCCCCAATTCCGAAAAGCAGGTGGAACAGCTCACCGCTCAGCGAAAAAAGGAGGAACGTAAAAACAAACTCATTGAAACCGGGGGCACCTGGCTCAAACGCACGCTGAATTCCGCCGGATCCACTGATCTTCAATTGCTGCCCGATGAAATCCGCCAATCGATTGAAATTCTGAAATCCTACTACTTTTTTCAAAAAGATGGCAAAGATTATGAGATTGCCAGGGCCATGACCGCCAGAGCCGGAATTGAAAGTACCCATGATATTTTTCGGGTCCTTGTAAAACTGGGCATATTTGATGAAGATGAAAATATCGAATTGCGTCACTGCGATGTGTCTCCTGATTTTGCGGAAAACGTTCTGGCCCAGGCGGCGCAAATTGGCAGCTCAAATTCCATAGACTCAGTGGATGGCTCCCGCAAAGACTTGACCCACATGCCTTTAATAACCATAGATGGCCAGGGAACTTTAGATTTTGATGATGCCATTAGCATTGAAGAAATGGGTGATTCATTTCGGCTGGGTGTCCATATCGTCGATGTAGGCCACTTTATTCAAAAAAACGACGTTGTTGATCAGGAGGCCCGTTGGCGCGGCAGTTCCATTTATATGCCGGATCAAAAGATTTCCATGTTGCCGCCTGTTCTGGCCGAAGGCCTCTGCAGCCTGAAAGCCGGAGAGTTGCGACCGGCCATCAGTATCATGATTAATCTGAGTCCGATGGCTGAGATTGTGGATTATGAAATTTTTCAGAGCCGGATCAAAGTCGAGCACCAACTCACTTACTATGATGTCAATATGTATGCCGATGAAAATCGAGATATGCGCATTCTGCGAGATATTGCCGAAAAATTTCGCAAGAAAAGACTGGATGACGGAGCCATTCAAATCACGGTCCCGGAAATTAGTGTCTGGGTCAATGAAAATCGGGAAGTGTCCATCAATAAAATCAATCGCGAAAGCCCCGGCAGGATGCTGGTTTCCGAGCTCATGATCATGGCGAACTGGTTGATGGCGAAATATTTAAAAGATCGCCAGATGCCCGCCATATTCAGATCGCAACCCAAAGCCCGGGAACGGTTATATAAAAATCAAGAGGGCACGCTGTTTCAAAACTGGATGCAACGCCGGTTATTGAGCCGTTTCGTTTTAAGCGCCAGACCCGAATGGCATTCGGGTCTGGGCCTGGACGCATATGCTACCGCTACGTCGCCCATTCGAAAATATTCCGACCTGGTCACGCAGCGACAGATTAGAGCCTCGCTGGGGCTGGAAAGTGCTTACACAGTCAATCAGATCGATGAAATCATTCAATCCCTTGAACTGCCGATGAGCCATGTTGGCAGGCTTCAATACACCCGGCATCGGTATTGGCTGCTCAAATACCTTGAAGGTCAAATTGGACAAAAGCAAGAAGCCATCGTCCTGAATCGGACCCGTAGAAATTACCAGATCCTTTTAACCCAGTACATGCTCGAGTGCGACCTGCCGATATCAAGCGGCATCGAATTAAAGCCGGAAGATTTAATACAGATTACCGTTCAGCGGGTCAATGCCAGGAAGGATGTATTGCAGGTTGCCATCGGCTGATAAATTCCTCCTCATAAATGAGGAGTCATACATTCTGATATTGGATTCTTCGTCCTTCGGGCTAAGCCAGAGATCACCGGTATTACCATAATCGAATGTTATGGGGTACTGGAATATTGGAATGTTGGAATACTGGGTTTGACGGAATGAGATCTACGTTGATTTAGATGACCCTAATTCGAAATTAAAATCAGTACATCATCCGCTTTTCATACCCAATATTCCATTTTTCCACCATTCCATTATTCCATGGGTGATTAAAGGGCAAACATCACCCCCCCTGGGGTAAAATCAAAGCATGGTCCACTGGGCCTGGATTCTTTATTTGACGGATATGACCGTTCCGTTGGTGATCATTTTGAGTTCGTCGGGTGTCAACTTAAAAACGGCATGGGGTGTTCCGGCGGCTGCCCAGATTTCTTCATACTGCAGCAGATCCTCATCGATAAAAATTTTCAGCGGATGGCGGTGGCCGACAGGCGGGACCCCGCCAATGGAAAAACCGGTCATCTCACGGACAAATTCAGGATCGGCCATTTTTATGGATTCAGCTAGATTTTGCCCGATTGTCTTTTCATTGGCGCGATTGGCGCCACTGGTAACCACCAGAACGGGCTGGTGGGACTGTGTACCTTCAAAAATAAGCGATTTTACGATTTGCCCCACTTCACACCCGACCGCCCGGGCGGCATCTTCTGCGCTTCGGGTGGTGTCCTGCATCTGGACAACTTCACAGGTCAGGCCATGGCCTTGCAGTGCTTCCTGAACTCTTTGAGCGCTGGGTTTTAGTTTTTCACTCATTTCTCCTCCTGAGATATTTTTCTTGACTAAATAATAAATAATAATTATAAGATCATATTATAAATAAATAATATTCAGGGGATTAGCGCTATGGGGATCCAGGAACGGAAAGAAAGGGAAAAGGAAAGGCGGCGGCAGCAGATAATGGTCGCCGCCAAAAGGGTTTTTTCCGACAAAGGCTTTAATAAAGCCACCATGGAGGACATTGCTCAGGAAGCCGAGCTCAGTCCGGGTACCCTCTATCTTTATTTCAAGAATAAAGAAGAACTTTACGCCTCTCTCTCTCTGCGGATACTCCAGTACCTTTTAATTAGAGTTGAACACGTCAATGAAGAAAAAGACTCCGGGCCCGAGGAAAAGTTAAAGTCATTGGTGGATGCGATGTACGATGTTTACGAGTTTGATCCCTTAATTATCATTAATATGTTTCATCTCCAATCCAGTGACACCCTGAAGAATTTATCGCCGCAACTGATGGAAGAAATTAAAGTGCTGTCACGCAAATCACTTGGCTCCATTGCCCAGATATTCAAAGAAGGCGTAGATAAGGGGATTTTTATAGACCGGCATCCCATGGCCATGGCGGATACTTTTTGGGCGCTGTTTTCCGGTGTCGTTTTATGGCTGACCAGCAAAAAGATTCTCGACGAGAAAAAAGATTATCTCAAACAGACCCTGGATGTCGCCTTTGAAATATTCCGCCGCGGGCTAAAAAAATAATTTGGTAATTTCATCCACCTCAAAAGCAGGCCAGGGAACCTGCTTTTTTCTTTTGTAGGCCTTGATCCCCTGGCCCCTGTCCATTACTTCACCGATGGGGGTGATTTCAACGCCGGCAGCACCAATATCTTCCATAAGTTTTTTACAATCTTTGCTGCGGCAGCATATCAAGAGGCTGCCGGAACCGATCAACCCCAGGGCATTGATATCCAATAAGCCGCATATTTTTTTGGTTTCCGGATAAACCGGAATATTATCGGTGTCAACCTTGATGAAACGGCCTCCCGCAATGCTCAACTCTTCAAGAGCTGTTGCCAGCCCGCCTTCGGTTATATCATGCATGGCGCTGGTGCCCGCGGTTGCAGCGGCGATTTTTGCTTCGGTTATAATGCTGATGTTATCCAAAAAATGGCGGCAGCGATCAATCTCGCTGGCAGCCATGCCCAATTTTTTAAGACGAACTCCAAATTCCCTGGCAATAATGGCCGTTCCTTCGACCGCCAACCCTTTGGTTAACAGCACCCGGTCACCTTTTTCCATACGGCGTTTATCAATCAGGTCACGCCTGGCAACCGTTCCGGCCATCATTCCGGCAACGATGGGCCGGGCCACTGCATCTGTGATTTCCGTATGCCCGCCACATAACGTAATGCCCCACTGCCGGCAAAAGCTTTTGAGTTCTTCGAACACATATTGAATTTGCGACGCCGTTGTGCCGCAGGGGAAAAACAAGGTGGTTAAAAACCACCGGGGGATCGCACCGGAGGTGGCAATATCATTGGCATTTACCAGCACGGCATATTGCCCGATGGAATCGGTGGCAAAGGTAATCGGATCGGACTTAAGGACCAAGACTTCCCGGGATTCAATATCGACAGCTGCGATATCTTCTCCAACGCCGGGATTGATTAAAACGGAAGGGTCATCGAAGATAAACTGATTCAAGAAATCGTGTAACAGCTGGTTGGGCAATTTGCCGGATGGAAGCGGGACTCCCATGCGAACAACGTTTTTTATTTCTGCAATATTTTCAATTTCAAAATCGCCGGTGGGGGCTGCCGGGTCAGAATTTTGTCCAATGCGCATCCATGCGGTTATGGCACCGACCCGCTGAGCGGCCTGGACCTCGCAAGTATGTGGCGATATGAACAGAACGTTTTCAACCGCTACGTTCATCTTTTGCGCTGCGGTATGAATCAGATTCGCATCCGCTTTGTGCTGCATGATTTCATGCCGGCTGATGATGACATCCATATCATCTTCAGGGATAAATCCAAAATTGCGCAAATCCTGCCGGACGGTGTTTATGTCCGAGCGGCTGATAATTCCCAGCCGGAGATCCTTTGAAATCAGGTACTGGCTGGTTTCCAGCAAAGCAGGCGTCGGCTCAAGGCGAAAAAGAACCGCTTTGATATGAATGGGCCGGCTTTTCATAGTGCGTGTTTCCATGACAGAAAGCCTTTGAAAAGTCAAACCCGTACATTATTTAGCGATTTTAAAATCGATCGGTTTTTCTAAAATCGGCTGAATGGTCAATTGCCCGACAATTTCGGTTTGCTCGGGATCATCAACTCCCCACCAGTTATTTGTCGCTTTAACGCCGTTTGCTGAGTCGACCACTTTTATGGCCCAGTTGCCGTTGTTCAATATATTGTTTTGCTCGATTTGGGCTTTTGAATTCTCTAAAATAAAACCGCCGGAACCGTTTTCCGTGATAACCGAGTCTTTTACCAAAAGATGAGCTTTGCGGGCGGCGATGCCGATTTTGTCGGATGTTCGAACCAGACTGTTATTGATTTCAGTCTTCCCCTCCTCAAGCACGATGCCCCAGACATTATCTTGAAATATGCAATTTTTCAGATTAACGATTGAGGCGGACGCTCTGATACCAAATTCGGCATTGGAAATTTGACAGTACTGCATCTGGTTTGCGGCTTGGCTTTTGTCAAAAAAGATCCCCTTCCAATTTTGCGATCCTATGCTGGCGAAACGCACCGGTTCAGCTTCTGTGCCGTTAATCTGGAGTTCGCCTTTAACAATTAATCCAAGCTTGCGAAACCAGATAACGGTACCGGGTTGTACGGTGAGCCTGGCCCCGGGCAAAACCACCAGTGCGCCCTCGACAAGATAAGGGCTTCTGGCGGCATTCAGGACTGTATTTTTAGATATTTTTGCAGGCAGCAATGTCGGCTCACCAATTTTAACGGGCCCTAAGGTATCCACCCACTGGCTGCCGGCTCCGGTATCGGATCGCAGATACCCGATGACACGTCCATGGGGTAAGCTGTCTTTGGGCCGGATCCGATAAGCCCCGATGTAGACCCCGGGTTCTTTTTCCTTTAACGGAAGATTTTCCACCAGCGGGGGAATGCTCCAGCTGGCGGTCTGGTTTTTCTCGCCGATCATGGCCACTTTCAGTAAATCTCCGGGCCGCAACAGTTTGCCCCCCGCGTTGTGTACCAGTGCGATAATTCGGGGTGGCGGTTCAGTCACCGCCTCAGGGTTGGGGATCGTAGCCACCATCTGCATGCATAGTTCGGCGGCTGCCTGGAGGTGAGACGCCTTTTGATGGCTGATGGCGGTCATTACAATCGTTGCTGCCAGGCCGGTGAGGCTCAATGGCACATCTCCATCCTGAATGTGAATCGTGTGCTCGAGTTCCCAGATGACCTGCCCGGAATCGCTACGCACCATTTTCGCTTTGAGTCCGGCGGCATTATCGGTATATACCAGTGCATAGGTCTTGCCTAAGTTGAGAACCTCTCCGTATATGACCGCGTCAACGCCCAGCAATTGCCCCAGTTGCGCTGCCGAGACCGTTTCGCCGGCTGCAATTGACTGGTAAAGATCATTTCTCTTCAAGGTATCGTCAATTACAAAAGGCTCGAGATCCAGGTAGTTCAGGGAGCTAAAAAAATTGTAGAACATCTTGCGGACGATGCTGCTGGCTTCGGGATTCGATGTTTTATTGACAAACGGAATTATGGCCACTTTGTGCGGGAGTTGTTGCTCCTCAAGCACGGTGGGCTCCGGCGGCCCCAACAGCATATTCTTTATAGCGCAGGAGGTCGTCCCCATTGTCAAGCAGATAATTATCGATATTGAAATAACTGCATTTTTCATTTTCATAGGATTTAGCAAATTTTTTGTGGATCCGGTATGCATTAACTTAGTTCGCTTCACTCACAATTGGCCTCCGACCTGTAGGGCCTACGCCCCGGAGGGCAAGACGCTACTGCTCTTTATGTTTTGACCATTATTCCATTATTCCAAAATTCCATTATTCCATGTAGGCGGCATAAAGACTAGTGTCGTTAAAAGCTTCATGATTTCAAAATATTATAGAAATTTCGAGACGTCGAAACTTACCATGGGGTGTCGGAACTTTTTTCACCCTCTTGCTCTTCAAATAGATATTTCATGATCCAGGAACTTTCGGTTCCGGACTCTTCCAGCAGCCGCTTGATCTCTTCGCGTTTTTTATGGTCTTCATTTTCCGCGTTCTTGTTTTTGCGGCGACCCGATTTTGGGCCCCCTTTTCGGGTTGCAACAATTTTTTGGCGACAGGCACTTATTTTTGCTTTAATTTCAGGGGACCCAGGATCGATGATCGTGTAGCGTTCAAAATAATAAAGTGCTTTTGGCCAGTCCCCTTTTTTATAATAGCCGTCTCCATGTTCGCGGTAAAATGTCTTGATTTGTTCAATGCGTTGAAGTGCCAGTTCATGTTTGGGCTCCAGTGAAAGGACGGCCTGATATGTTGCAAAGGCATTTTTATTGACCGGCGTCAGGTAGCGCCTGGCGAGAAAATGCGTCTCAGCTTTTTTGAGAAGCTGGGCGACATTTTGTTTCTGGTGGGTTTTTTGCTGGTAGGCCAGCCAGATGCGACGAATGGCTTTCTGGGCCTCTTCGAAGTACAGACTGTCTTCTCGTATGGACGAATATTCCTTTAGGGCAGATTGATGCTGATTTATCGATTCCAGCTGTTCGCCAAGCGTTAAGCGATAAAAATCCAGACGGTCCCAGAGCGCTTCTGCTTCTTTCCCGTGACCGTGTTCCGCCAGATAATTTTTTAAAAACACCTTGGCCTCGTCTACATTTCCTTTTTCAGCTTTCTGCTGGGTGATGGCCAGCGTGATTTGAGCCAGCATATCCTTTGCTGTTTGGGCATTTTCAGAAGAAATATCGGATAGCAACAGCTGCTTGAGCATATCTCTGGCCGGCAGGTAATCTCCCAGTTCGATCTGGTTGGCAACCTCGGTCAGCTTCTGCTGGGTTTTCCACGGCGTGTAGGCATGCACATAGAGCAAATATCCTGAAAAAATAAAAATCAACATTGCCGCAAGCCAAACCCCCCGGATCGATCGCGTGTGTTTGGTGATGATTTTTTGGGTCGCCTGCCGGGCGTCTGCCGGCTGATCGGAAATGAAGCTGATTGAAAACGTACCCATTTGGAGTTGATCTCCCGAAAACAGGCGCTGTTCGGATATATTTCGATCATTTAGATAAAGGGGATTGGTGGTGCTGATATTTCTGGCAAAAAAACCGTTGTCGCGCTTTTCAATAACGCAGTGCTTGCGTGAAATCGATGGGTGCATCAACTTCAAAGTGGCTTCATTCGATCGTCCAATGATGAGTTTTTTCAGCTTGAGGGGGATGATCTTGCTTTTGCCGGCAGAGGTGGTGCACACTAATCGAGGCCCCAGCGATTCCTCGCTGCGGGTATCGAGCACCATCGTTTTATCCTCCATTGGAGTTTGTTTGGATGGATGCTGACCTTTGTTTTCCACCTGAATGACAAATTTGGATTTACCCAGTGCGAGTTCGTCCCCGTTATTCAAAAATTGTCCCCCGGTTGGGTGGCCGTTTATGGAAATTGGCTGGGGTCCCAGGTTTTTGATGAAATACCGGTTGTCTTTTGTGCCGACCTTGGCCTGGATATCTGAAACCTGAGGATCCCCGATTACGATTTCACACCGTTTCGATTTTCCGACCAGAAAACTTTTTTTCCGGGTTTCAAAATAATTTTGAGGATTCGATTTTTGAATTAATTTAAACATGGACCTCACCGTTTTTTTGCGATTCTCTTGGGTCCAAATCGCACAAAGGGAGATTCGGGTGAATATTGTGCTGTTCCATCCAGGTATATGTTTTTTATCGGCATTTTTTAGAAAGGCTTTAGCCGATTTTATATGATTTTGCTTGAATTTCATCAAAGGTTCTGGAACGATGACCCCAATTGAATAAATCCATCCGGTGTTATTGGTTATTGGTTTTATACCGCTTTCCATAATAATATTCCGAATTAAGGAATTGCGGTATAAACGATTGTACGGTTGTAGAAAAAAACGTTTGAATAACGGAACGTTTTTTTGACAACCACTATAACAAAATGAAGATTTTTCAAGCCATCGAAACCCATTTTCGTCATATGCTGGACGATTTCTATGCCCGCTGGCCGCAGGCGGTTCCCGACAGAGATCGCCTGCAGCACTGTAAAATTATTTCCCATCGGGGAGATTACGATTATCGGGACATATTTGAAAATACCATGGCTGCCTTTGATCGGGCTAAAGTTCAGGGGGTTTGGGGAATCGAGTTTGATTTGCGCTGGACAAAAGATCTGCATCCGGTTGTCATCCATGACGCCGATCTTCGCAGGGTGTTCGGCTTTAATTTTGGCATCCGGCAGGCGACTCTGGCGGAACTAAAATCCCGATGCCCCCGGGTCCCCTCGCTTGCCGAAATGATCCAAAGATATGGAAAAAAAATTCATCTGATGATCGAGATAAAAGCTGAGCACTATCCGGATCCGGTCCGTCAAAATCGGATTTTAGAAGAACTGCTTTCCCCTTTGACGCCGGAAGAAGATTATCATCTCCTCGCACTGACGCCGGAAATGTTTAACTTGATTGAGTGTGTTCCCAGGTCCACATTTCTTCCCGTTGCCCATTTTAATTTCTTCCGATTAAGCAAATTGGCGATAGAGCAAAACTACACCGGGCTTGCCGGGCATTACTTTCTGCTGACCAAGTCCCGTCTGAAAAGGCATAAAAAATTTCAGCAAAAATTGGCTACCGGCTATGTGAACTCAAAAAATTGTTTATTTCGTGAACTGAATCGGAACGTGGAATGGATATTTTCCGATAATGCGGTTGAGCTGCAAAAAATTGTCAATCAGCTGTTGCAAAATGAGTAGGTGTCAGCTTTCGGGTGTCAGTTACTGGGTTCCAAGGTTCAACGTTCAGAGGTTATAGCGGCTGTTAAAAAAATTTGTTCCGATAATCTGTCATTGCGAGGAGCTTAGCGACGAAGCAATCTT
>CBDUUO010000001.1:0-31080 GCA_965370395.1 uncultured bacterium | reverse complement strand
TTAGGATTTAAGATACGCCTTCATTTTTCGCCAGCGCTTTGAGCGCAGAACGGATGGATTCGGTTAAATGGTGAATGACCACCGGATCGGACAGGGAAAGATCTTCCATTTCGGTGCGGATCTCCCGGGTATCCAGGCTGAAATCTTTACCATCAATGCGATGGCAATAGACAAAATCAATTCCCGGGTTGCCGATAATTAAGGTGGTAACCGTCGCCGCCATATCGCCAAGGGGCGCGCGGTCGATATGATGATAACGAAATGTGGCCGCAACTTCAGTCCCTTTACCGGGTTGGCTGTCGACGCGCAGGGTCCCATCACATCGCTCGGCCGCAGCGGCTAACAGTGAAAGTCCCAGGCCGACTCTGCGAGTGGTTCGGGAAGTGATAAAAGGATCGTTGATATTTTTCATTTTTTCGACCGGCATTCCACGGCCATTGTCGCGAATCACAATTTTTAACTGATCCTTTTTACGGGCTTCTTCAACTTCAATCCAGATGCAATTCCCGCCGGCGGTAATTCCGTTTTCAACCACATCTAAAATATGTAAAGATAACTCTCGCATTTACACAAAATCTTGTATCATCCTGTATCGTTTAGAATCCTGCGCCCTTCGGTGCCGGTCAGTGCCAGACGAATTTCTTGCAGGGTGGGGGCCGCTAAAATAAATTCCGTCCACACTTTTCCAATGTCGCGTAAAAAATGAGCGTCCGAAGAGGTCACGCAGGGATAGTTCTTTATGCCCGGCACCTCGGTTAGGGCTTTATCAAGGGGCACCCGATAAGAAACCTCCACGGCGTCCAAATGTAAATCCTCAGGGATAAACCCAAGCTGGCCAATCAGACTGTAAGACGGGCGGTCGACATGGGCACTGATGCAGATGCCGCCGAGATGATGGGCCTTTTCGACAATTTCGAGCAAACTGAGCTGTGTGGCACCGATCAGCAGGCGGGGATTTTCTCCCAGGACCTGGTCGTGCTCATCTGCGACGACCTGATGCCCGAATACTTCCGGTTGATTTTTCCCGGGCAGATGGGCGTAAATAAATTCCTGCATTTTCAGAGCGCCTTCAATTTTTTTAAAAAGGGTCACGAGGTGCACTTCTTCTCTGGAACAGATTTCCATCCCCGCCAAAACCGCAACACCCTGCCGGGTTCCCTCCCGTAAGACTGCCGCAGCGTTCTCGGCTGTATTGTGGTCACAGATAGCGATTAAATCGAGCTGCCGTTCAAGACTTTTCTCGACAATTTTTTTGGGGCTCATATCCCAGTCGCTGCAGGGTGAAAGGCATGAGTGAATGTGGAGGTCGGCTTTAAATTTTTTTAACAACGGTTGATTCCTTAATCAACGTCTCGGAAATTATATAACATATTGAAAGTGTGTAGCTTTTAACGACACTGGTTTTATGCCGCCTACATGGAATAATGGCATAATGGAATAATGGTCAAAAACGCATAACTTCAGTGTTTGGATTACAGACCCAATATTCCAGTATTCCATCTTTCCATCATTCCAATTGTGAGCGAAGCGAACTAAGTTCCGACGCCGGCGCTAAAAATGCGGCCGGCCAGGCTAAAGGATGAGTTTGGCCACAATAAAATGGGAATGCCTTCCTGATCCGCCTTCTGGATGGTTTCCTCATCCGGCTTTTGACCACCGGTGATAATGATAGCGGCCATTTCACGCAGCACGGCCACCGCGACAATGTTCTGATGCCCCTGAACGGTCATCCAGGCACACCCTGCCGGCGCGTTGCCCATAATTTCGCTTAACAAATCACCGCAGTAACCGTCCATGATCTCGCGATCCAGTCCATTTTTCCCGGCAGCTACTGATAGGTCGAATTTTTCCACCAGATCTTTTACCAACAACTGTCAATATCCTTTCCAGCCGGCTGTCCAAATAGGTTTGTCAATAAAGCGGATCAACCCTTCTTCTTTTTTTGCGCACCGACAAAAAGACATTCCTTCAAGGCGGCATCTCCCCGGACCACATCTTCAGCAAACGTCCGGCAGTTCGGAGCACCACATGCCGTGCAGTCTGTCCCTTGGATGAGGTCCATGACCTTTTCAATTTTCTGCATGGAGTCCAGAGACAGGGCTTCTTTGTGAGCGCCGAATAAACTGGTCAATTTAGAAGGTTTTTTTTCGGTTTGAAATTCTCCTTTTTCATACATCCGCAGAATGTTTTCACGGTGCAGACGTCTTCCGAGTCCAAACCTTTTGATCATCTTTTGAACGGCGCTTTTGGCAAGATATTTGTCTATAGCGGTCAGCACACCACCTAAACAGCCTTCGCGGCAGGTTCTAAATTCGATATATTCAATATCCTGAAACAACCCCATTTCGATTTTCTCAAGATAGCTGATGGTTTCCTCCATGCCTGAAACAGCCAGAGATTTATCAATATCCATGTCGGCGATTTCACCACCGGACATTCCCCACATGGACGCGTTAGCGGTTGCACATGTTTCGTATTCAAAACGGGTTTCATAAAAAGGAATGCCGTCAGCCGCTTTAATCTGATCCACATATTTAATGAGTTCAGGATATATATCGTTAATTCCCAGGGCGATTTCAGTGGGCACCGGTCGTTTGCGGGAGGGCAAGCATGCTGGATCTTTTTTGGTCGGGCAGGGGTTGATGTAATACAGGACAACCTCTTTTCCCTTTTCGATGTATTCGGGAATCAGACGCGATTTGACTTCGCGGGCCATGAGGGCCACCGGCCTTAATACCGGCAAGACGTTGGGTAAAAGGTTGGGAAATTGAAAAGCGATGAGTCGCACTACCACCGGACAGACCGGTGAAATCAGGGGCCAGGGGGCCATTTGGGATTTTCGGTTGCGACTGATAAATTCTTCGGTCGCAAATTGAAATATTTCAAGAAAATAAGACATGTCGATAGTGTGCTGAAATCCCATATGCCGGAGACCCAGCAGGACGTCTTTGGGCATCACACCGGGAAACTGCGCATAGAGCACCGGTGAAACCAGGGCGATGGACACATGATCTTTCCCCAGCACTTCGGGGCCTTCGGTGGCTGCACTGATTGCGCCTTCACGACAGGAGCGAATGCATTCGCCGCAGCCGATGCACTGTTCCACGATGCGGATGGCCTTTTTGTGTTTAAGGCGGATGGCTTTGGTGGGGCAGACCCGCAGACATGAGCCATGGCCGGCGCAGAGGTCTTGGTCAAAACGGACAAAATAGGTTGATGTTTGTTTTTGACTCAATCTGTTTTCACTCCCTCAGGCAGAAAAAAAAACATTCGAACCACGGTTCCCTGGTCTTTTTTTGACTCAATCTGGATCTGGTCTGAATTTTTTTTCATATTCGGCAGGCCCATACCGGCTCCGAAACCCATTTCACGGTGATCGTCGTTGGCTGTCGAGTAACCGGTCTGCATGGCCAGTTCAATATCTTCGATGCCGGGGCCATCATCTGATATTTCTAAAATCAGCTTGTCCGTGTCGACCTCAATGCTCAAGGAACCATCGCCGCCGTGCATGACCACATTCATTTCGCTTTCATAGCCGCAGATGGCGATTCGCCGAACCAAGCGGGAATCAAAATCCATCGACTTGAGAAGATTTTGAACGTTGATCGCGGCCTCTCCGGCGCGGATAAAATCTCTACCTTTTATATGAAAGCTTTTTTTGAATCTAGACATCGTCGCTTGAAATTTACTGTAGAGTCAGATTGTGAATGATCGGTTATCGTTGTCCATCAAGCCCTGTAATATTACAGGCGTGCAGTCTGCCGCAGGAGACAAACATGGAATAGGGGCTCGATATTAACGGTAGCCCCTGGGCTCCGGCCATTTCGACCACCTCCCGGGGAGGCTTTTTGCCCCTGACAAATACCACCGCCCCGACCCCGGCTATGATGGCTGTCCGTATCACCTGGACCGTTGCCAAACCGGTTAATAGGATACAGCCTTCACAAACTGCGGCCAGGATATCGCTCATCAAATCACTGGCGCCGCAAGTCGTAATGTCCTGGTCCAGGTTATCTTCTCCAATCAGGAGTGTCGCATCCAGCGTATCTATAATTTCTGAGAGTCTCATTTGCTAATTCCACCATTCCACTCAGTTTTAGGTGACAGATTAAATTCTTCAAACCGGTTATTTGGAAATTTTTATCTAATAATCAAGCAAATTAAAGCGCAAAAGCAAAGAAAGTATAAGATATTAGGTGCACTAGTGTCAATGGCAAGTAGGCCGACTTCCAGCTCATTGCTTCTGGTTACTGGCAGCTGGTCTCAAATAGATTTCAGGTGTCCCTCCTTCGCCTAAAAGGCTACGGCGGACAAGCAGGTTTCAGGTGTCAGGTGTCAGAGGACAGAAGTCAGACGACAGAAGACAGATGGTAAAAACTGGAGAATGAAACTACCCTATCTGACTTCTGTTTTCTGTCCTCCGTCATCTGTTTCCTGAAACCTTAATGCCAGAAGCCAGCTGCCGGTGACGAGAAAATACACGGCTGAAGCCTGAGCCTATAGCATGATTTACACTGTTATACGAATAATGAAACGACTTCAAACTTATTCACATCGATCAGTCCCATGTCGGTCAACTTTAATTCCGGTATCACCGGCAGGGCCATAAAAGAAAGGGTCATGAAAGGATCCTTTAAAGCCGCGCCCATATCATGCGCAATTCCAATGATGCGCTCCAGCTGATCGCGCACCGTCCGGAGCGGTTCCAAAGACATCAGCCCCGCAACCGGCAGCGCCAGACCGGCCAGGAGCCTGGCATCAGAAACCGCAGCCAGCCCGCCGCCCATTTCCACCACCGCTTCCAATGCGGCCTGCATGTCTTCATCAGAGGTGCCCACGATGATGATATTGTGCGAATCATGGGCAACACTGGAGGCCAGAGCGCCGTGCTTCAGGCCGAAGCCTTTAACGTACCCTTTGCCGATATTGCCGGTACCCAAGTGGCGTTCCACCACAGCGATTTTGAGTAAATCCCTTGATGGGTCGCTTACGGCCTGATTGTTTTTAACCGGGATCTGTTCGATGCGCTGCCGGGTAATCACCTGTTCAGGCACAATTTCAATAACCCGAATGCGTTTTTTTTCTGCAGATATGCTGAAATCGATGTTTTGCAGGTCGACATGCATCGTCGGGGGGACGGTGGCCGCGGCCGGAAATTGAATTTTGGGTCGGATTTTCCCGTTTTCGGCTGTTAAGATTCCCCGGTAATAAACCTGTTCAATGACCGGCTTTTCAATATCGGAAAATAGGACCAGATCGGCCTGCTTGCCGGGTGCAATCGCCCCCAGGTGATATAAACCAAAATACTCTGCCGGATTGAGGGTGGCCATCTGAATGGCTAAAAGCGGATCCAGACCGGACTGAATGGCTTCGCGCATGATAGAATCGATATGACCGTCTGCGATCAGGTCATGGGGGTGGCGATCATCGGTGCACCACATCATGCGCCTGGATGTCTTTTCGTTTACCGCAGGAAGCAGCGCTTGCAAATTTTTGGCACCGGTCCCTTGACGGATCATGATATACATCCCGGCCATGAGCTTTTCTCTGGCTTCCTGCTCGGTGGTGCATTCATGATCACTTTGAATACCGGCTGAGATATAAGCATAAAGCTCCTGTCCTTTGAGCCCGGGTGCATGACCATCGATCGGCTTTTTTTGCTGCTTGGCAGCGCTTATTTTTGCCAAAACATCCGGATCCCGATAGATAACTCCCGGAAAATTCATCATCTCAGCCAGCGCGATAATTCTTTCTTTATTTAAAAATGGCCTCAGATCTTCGGCGGTTAAGCGGGCGCCGGCGGTTTCCATATCGGTAGCCGGCACACACGAGGGCAGCGTGAAATAGATATTCATGGGTTGTTGTTCTGCCGACTGCAGCATATATTCGATTCCAGATGCCCCTAGCACATTGGCGATTTCATGGGGGTCGGCTGCCACGGTCGTGGTACCATGCACCAGTACCGCCCGGGCGAACTCGGAAATGCAGGTCATTGAGCTTTCAATATGAACATGCCCATCAATAAAACCGGGTGCGACATATCGGCCGTTTACATCGACGACATTTTTGGCCTCGTATGGGCCGAACCCAACAACCACTCCTTCACTGATTGCAATTGCGTCCGGTACGACCTCGCCCGCAAATACATTGATGATCCGCGCGTTGGTTAAAAGCAGATCAACGGGTTTTTCGCCGTGCGCAGCTTTAATAATTTCATTTAAATTCATTTGATATGACGGGCAATTTCTCGGACCTTGAGCATAATTTTCTCAACATCCAAGCTGAGAACGTTTCGATTGCGAACCAGGACGCGTCCATCCACCACGACATCGCGCACGTCTGAGCTCTTCGCCGCATAAACGATATGAGACTCCGGATGGTACATGGGCGTCAGGTGCGGGGTTCGGGTATCGATGATGATCACGTCCGCCCGTTTGCCGACTGCAAGAGAGCCGATATGCCTACCCAAGCCAATGGCTCTGGCGCCTCCGATGGTTGCCATCTCAACCACGCTTCTCGCATCCATTGTGGTTGGATCAAATGTCGCAGTCTTGTGTAGTTTGGCCACCATGTCCATTTCGTGAAACAGATCCAGATTGTTATTACTTGCACATCCATCCGTGCCCAGACCAACAGTGATGCCGGACCTCAAAATTTCAGGTATCGGCGCGATCCCCGCGGCCAATTTGGCATTGCTTTCCGGGTTATGGGAAATGCAGGCTTTGCGTGCGGCAATAATTTCGATATCTTCATCATTGATCCAAACACAATGAATCAGCAAGGTATTTTCATCCAATATGCCCAATTGGTCCAGATATTGAATCGGTGTGCACTGATGTTCATCCTGGATTTGTCGGCCCTCACTTTGGGTTTCTGCCGCGTGAATCTGAAAGAGCAATCCGTTTTCAACACAAAGCGCTTTGGCCTGTTTCATCGTTTCGGCACTGCAGGTATATGCGGAATGGCAAAATACCGATGGGCTGATCAGAGAAGACGGGTTTTGCCATTTAGTAACAAATGCATGGGGAATCTTAATGTTTTCTTTCGGATCCGGCACCCCCGGTGCCGTAAAGTCAATCACGCCCTGGGCCAATACCGCCCGCATGCCGCTGGTTTGTACGGCCTCAGTCACCGTGTTTTCATAAAAATACCCATCACAGCACGTGGTGGTTCCAGAAAGTAACATTTCAGCACAGGCTAATAGAGTACTCCAGCGAACATTATTCGGATTGATATGAGCGCCTTCAGCAGGAAAGATATGCTCGTTTAGCCAGATATCCAGCGGCAAATCATCGGCCAGACCGCGAAACAGGGTCATGGGAAGATGGGTATGGGTGTTCACCAGACCCGGTATAATGAGACCGCCCTCGGCATCGATGGTTTCTTCCGCCGCCGGAGGCGATTGATTGCCGACCAAAGATCCGACGCGCTGAAGCTTGCCCGATTTTATGCAAAGCAGACCGTCAGGGATAATTTCAAATGAATCATTGACGGTAACAATGGTTCCATTATGGATCACCAGATCGTAAGGCATGGGATCACGCTGATTTTGGATTTTGGAATTTGGATTGCGGATTGAAACAGGCTAAGATTTAATGCTCAGATGTTTTGTCGGTCATTAAATCTAAAATCTAAAATCCGAAATCCAAAATATATATAGCTCCACTCCTCCAATTGACGATTGAGCGAATGCAACAACTAAGTAGTTATGAGCAAAATTCTCGAGGCAATACCTATCCCGCCGCTATTTCCCTGGCGATGCGGTTGACATCGTCCATGACCTTATTGATGTCCATCGTTTTAATCTTGCCGTCTTCCATAACGACGGTGCCATTAATGATTGAGGTGGTGACGTCGCTTCCCATGGCGGTATACACCAGGTGGGAAACCGGATTGTACATCGGGGTCAGATGGGGCTTGTTTGGGTCGATAATGATTAGATCCGCCTTTTTACCCGTCTCAAGGGAGCCGATAACCTGATCGAAGCCCAGGGCCTTTGCGCCTCTGATGGTGGCCATTTTTAATACGGTCGAGGCATCCATTACGGTTGGATCCAGGGTTTTGGCCTTATGGAGTTTGGCCACCGTATCCATTTCCAGAAAAAGGTCCAGGTCGTTGTTGCTGGCGCATCCATCGGTTCCCATCCCCACGCAGATTCCCTCATCGATTAACCGGGGGATCGGTGCCACGCCGGATGCCAATTTCATGTTGCTTTCCGCATTGTGGGCGACTTTCACATCGAAGCGCTGCAGCAAAGCGATATCGTTTTCACTCAGCTCAACACAATGGCAGGCAAGAACGTTGGGGGCCAGAACGCCCAGTTCAGCCAGATGTTCCACCGGCGTCCGGTCAAAGCGTTCTTTAATTTGCTCAACTTCACTTTCGGATTCGGCTAGGTGGATCACAAACGGCAGGTTATAGGATTGTGCCAGCTTGAATGCCTTTTTTAGCAATTCAGGTGAACACAAATAGGCTGAATGCGGCTCTACCGCAATGGTGACCAGGGGGTCGTCCTGCCAGGAATCGATCAGTTTTTGGGTATATTCAAATCCGTTCTCGATGGGTCCATAATTGGGTGAGTCAAAATCATATAGGACTTCTCCGACAACAGCCCGCATACCGGCTTCTTTGGCGGCGCGCGCGACTGCATCTTCAAACAAGTACATATCGCAAAAACAGGTGGTGCCGGACATAATCATTTCCGCGCAGGCCAGCAGGGCGCCTGAATAGACTTTTTGATCATCCAGTTTAGCCTCGGCCGGAAAAATATGATCATTAAGCCAGGACATCAGCTGAAGGTCATCGGCCAGTCCTCTAAAACAAGTCATGGAGGCATGCGTGTGTGAATTGATCAACCCCGGCATGATGATTCCGCCGTGAGCATCAATAACCTGTGTTGCACTCCAGCTGGAAAATTCATCTGCCGGTCCGACGGCCGTGATGGCATCTTTGCCGATGGCAACTGCGCCATTGATTATTTCGGTATCGCTTGCATCCAAGGTCAGGACGGTTCCGTTTGTAACCAGGATATCAGCAGATTTCAGTTTCATATATTTTTTCAGCAACCCCTTTCATAATCGTTTCCAGCAGGGGAATCGCCCCTTTAGC
The DNA here is from genome assembly GCA_965370395.1 of uncultured bacterium. Taxonomy (GTDB): domain Bacteria; phylum Desulfobacterota; class Desulfobacteria; order Desulfobacterales; family JAHEIW01; genus JAHEIW01. Next base: position 21,972 of record CBDUUO010000001.1, on the reverse strand, counting down.
CACTTCAATGATTTCTTCAACAGTAGCCGGAACTGGATCGTCCGGATGATGGACATTGGTAATCGTTGATAACCCCAGCACCCGCATATCACTGTGGACTGCGGCAATAACTTCCTGCACGGTTGAAAAACCGACGGCTTCGGCTCCAATGGTCTGCAAAAATTTCACTTCCGACGGCGTCTCGAGCGAAGGCCCTGTGAGCCCCACATATATTCCTTTTTGCAGATGGGCCCCGGCGGTTTTGGCGATGCTCTCAGCCGCAGCGATTAGCGCTTGATCATACGCCCGGGTCATATCGGGGAAGCGTGTGCCCCAGCTGTCTTCATTGGAACCGATGAGCGGGTTTGTTCCGGTGAGATTAATATGATCAGTTATTAGCATGATATCGCCGGGCGTAAATTCAGGATTCAAGCCGCCGGCTGCATTTGAAAGGATCAGAATCTTTACGCCAAGCTGCTGCATCACCCTTATGGGATAAGTGACTTCAAACGGACTATAGCCCTCGTATAGATGAAACCGGCCTTGCATGGCAATAACCGGGCACCCGTTCATATCACCGGCAAGCATGCGGCCGATATGGGTTTGAACTGTTGAGATGGGAAAATGCGGAATATCTTGATATTTGATGGTCGTGTCGATCGCCATCGATTCGGCACTTTCACCCAAGCCGGTACCGGTTAACAAACCGATATACGGCGCATCCTTGGTCTTGCTTCTAATAAAAGCGATGGTTTCCGCCAATCGTTGCTTCATGTTTTTCATGGCTGCCCTCTTATAGTGGTTATCAAAAAAACGTTCCGGTATTCAAACGTTTTTTTCTACAACCGTACAAGCGCTTACACCCCAATTCCGTAATTCGGAACATTATTATGAAAAGCGGTATAAATAGTTTGTTTTTGAGAAGAAGATATTTTAGTTCAGCAAATTGTCGCCGTCAAGCATACAGATATCAAGCACGAAAACATTATGTTCTCATTGACTTTTTTATTACACTGTGGCATACACACTCCCTTATGCAATTGACCCCACCTAGTGTTTTTTTGTGTAATTGATGACGCATCTTTGATGATTGTCTGCGATTCGGCTCAATCGTATCCGTCATAAACGCGAGTAAGCGAGGGAAACCTGTAAATGGCACTTGACGCCTATCCTGAACATTCCGATATTACAAATGAAATGTGGTCTAAGATTGATGAGATCATTGACGACAACAAAGACATTCCAGGCTCGATTATTGGTGTTTTACGGGAATGCCAGGATGTCGTCGGCTGGCTGCCGGTTGAGTTGATTGACTATATCAGCGACGGCCTCAATCTTTCCCGCAGCGAGGTTTTCGGAATTGCTTCCTTTTATTCACTTTTTTACCTGACACCCAAAGGCCGGCATTTGATCAAGGTATGCATGGGCACCGCCTGCTATGTGAAGGGCATTAAAGAAGTGATCAGCCGTATCGGCAACGAATACCAGGTGAAAGAAGGATGCACCACCGAAGATCGGCGTTTTTCTCTGGAAACCGTTCGATGTCTGGGGGCCTGCGGACTGGCGCCTGTTGTGGTGGTGGATCAGGATACTTACGGTGCTGTCAAAGCCGACAAAGTCATTGAAACCCTTAATAAGTACGAATAGAGAACGTTTTAACCAACATGAAATTATCTGAGATTAAAAACATATTAGATCATGGCAATAGGGTTAATTGAATATTGACTATTGATAATTGATGATTGGAGGAATTCTATCATTTTATTTTTAAAGCTTTCGGTTAAACATTATCCATTCAATAGTAAATTTTCAATTAGGCTGAAATCCTTAAATATTCAATCGTCAATCGAAAATAGTCAATCATCTCATGCAGGAGTCCAGCATGAATAAGGTAAGAACTCAGTTGATGTTGTGCGGTGGTACAGGCTGTCAAGCAAGTGGGAGTGGCGTGTTTCAGGAAGCGCTTCAAAAAGAGCTGGAACGCCGAGAGCTTTCTGATGAAATTAAAATTATTGAAACCGGCTGCAATGGCTTTTGCGCTGTCGGGCCGGTTATGCTGGTGCAGCCCGAAGGTATCTTTTACCAGAAACTGAGAACCAAAGACGTTCCTCACCTCGTCGAGGAGCATTTTCTCAAAGGCCGTCCTGTAAAAAAACTATTCTACGTCGAACCGGCCTCTAAAGAAACCATTCCCAATATGAACGAAATTCCCTTTTTCAAGCACCAGGTGTTCTGGGCAATGCGCAACAAGGGGGCCATCGATCCGGAGGTCATCGATGAGTACATTGCCAGAGACGGTTATTTCGGAGCCGCCAAAGCCTTGCAGGAGATGAGTCCGGAACAGATCATCGCAGAGGTAAAAACGTCGGGCTTAAGGGGGCGCGGCGGAGCCGGTTTTCCGACCGGATTGAAATGGGAATTTGCCGGCAAGAGTCCCGGCGAGATCAAATATGTTTTGTGCAATGCGGACGAAGGCGACCCGGGTGCTTTCATGGATCGGAGCATACTGGAGGCTGATCCGCATGCTGTTCTAGAAGGCATGCTGATTGCCGCCCGGGCGATCAATGCCCATCAGGGATACATTTACGCGCGAACAGAATATCCGCTGGCCATCAGAAGATTGGGAATTGCCATTAAACAGGCCCGAGAGTACGGGCTGCTAGGAACAGATATCCTGGGAACCGGCTTTGACTTCGACATTGACATTTACCAGGGCGCCGGTGCGTTCGTTTGCGGCGAAGAGACCGCACTGATGAGATCGATTGAAGGCAAACGCGGCATGCCGCGCCCGCGGCCGCCGTTTCCGGCCCACAAAGGTTTATGGGAAAAACCGACCATTTTAAATAATGTCGAAACCCTGGCCAACATTTCGCAGATTATCATGAACGGCGGGAAATGGTATGCCAGTGTCGGTACCGAAAGCAGCAAGGGAACAAAAGTGTTTGCGCTTTCCGGAGATGTCAACAACATCGGATTGGTTGAAGTGCCGATGGGCACCAGCCTGAGAACCATGATTTATGATATCGGCGGCGGGGTCCCGAATAAGAAAAAATTTAAAGCCGTTCAGCTTGGCGGGCCTTCGGGCGGTTGCGTACCCGAAGAAAAGCTGGATATTCCTATTGACTATGAGGAAATTGCCAAAGTGGGCGCCATTATGGGTTCCGGCGGGGCCATCGTGATGGACGAAAATACCTGCATGGTCGATATGGCCCGGTTTTTTATGGATTTTGTCCAGGACGAATCCTGCGGCAAGTGCACACCCTGCCGAGAGGGCACGCGGCGTCTTTTACAGCTGCTCGAAAAAATCTGCGAAGGTCGGGGAACACCTGAAGATATTGAGACCTTGGAGGAACTTTCAGACACGATTAAAGAAGCGGCTCTTTGTGGTTTGGGTCAGACCGGACCCAATCCGGTTCTTTCGACCTTACGGTATTTTAAGGATGAATATGAAGCCCATGTTTATGAAAAACGATGTCCAGCCAAACGCTGTATTGAGCTTTTAAAATTCGAGGTGGAGCCGGAAATGTGTACCAAATGCGGACTTTGCTTCCGAAGCTGTCCGGTGGAAGCGATTACCTGGAAAAAGAAAGAAGTTGCCTTTATTGACAAGGAAAAGTGCATCAAATGCATGACCTGTTTTAATAAGTGTAAATTCGACGCCATATTTTAGATCACTTGAAATTTGATTTCCTGAGGTACTCTAATGGTTGACGCAATCATATTAATGGGCGGCATGGGATTGATGATCAGTATCATTTTGGCCATCGCCTCCAAAGTTTTTTACGTATATGTTGACCCCAAAATCCTGGCAGTTGAAGAAGAATTGCCCGGTGTCAACTGAGGCGGTTGCGGGCTGCCGGGTTGCAGCGCCAATGCCGAGGCCGTTGTGGCCGGTCTTTCGGCACCAAACTCATGTGTGGCTGCCGGGCCGGAAGTGGCCGAAGCCATTGCCAGCATTATGGGCGTTAAAATCGAAGCGGTTGAACCGGACATCGCCTTGCCGGGCTGTTATTTTGGTGTCCAGAAAGCGCATACGAAATATGTGTATAATGGTTTAGATGACTGCCGGGCGGTGGCACTTCTGGGTGGCGGCATGAAGGTATGCACCATCGGATGCCTGGGTCTGGGGACTTGCGCCAGGGCCTGTCCGTTTGATGCGATTACCATGGGGCCGCAAGGTTTGCCGGTGGTTAGCGAAAATAAATGTACCGGCTGCGGAGCCTGCGAACGGGTGTGCCCGAAGCATATTATTAACCTGTCATCGATTACCCGAAGGATTATGCGGGAGTACACCACTGAAGAATGCACGACCCCCTGCCAGCGGGCATGCCCGGCAGGGATTAATATTCGGGAATACATTCGTCAAATTTCGCTGGGAAACAATCATCGCGCCGTTCAGGTCATCAAGGAACGCAATCCCTTTCCAGCTGTGATTGGCCGGATTTGCCCTCGGCCATGTGAACTGGAGTGCCGCCGAAATTATATTGATGAGCCGGTTGCCATAAATTTTTTGAAGCGCTACGCTGCAGATTATGAAAAAGAAAGCGGCAACCGCATTCTACCCTATAAGGCTCCGGATACCGGCCGCAAAATTGCGGTTGTCGGCGGCGGCGTGCAAGGTTTGTCAACCGCGTTTTTTACGGCCCGCCTGGGACACGATACAACCGTATTTGAAGCCACCCCCAAACTGGGCGGGTTGCTCAGGAGCGCAATTTCAAAGGATAGGCTGCCCGAGGAGATACTGGATTGGGATATTGAAGGCATCATTGAAATGGGCGTTAAGGTCGAAACTCAAAAGACCCTCGGCAGGGATTTCACCATAAAATCACTGATTCAGGAAGGATTTGATGCGGTTTTTTTGGCTTCCGGAGGCTGGGACAGCCGTCTGGTACGCGGGGCGACCGTTGATATCGAATCATCGATTCCCGGAACCTATATGCTGGTGGATCTCATTCGATTCGGAGCCCGGCAGACGGGGGCCCTATCGATTGAGTCCGATGTTGTGATTGCCGGCGGGGGCAAGCTGGCGCTTGATGCAGCTAAAGTTTGCAAGGGACTGGGAGCTACGACCATCACCGTTTTGTTCCGAGAGAGCTGGGAAAACAGTCCCGTTTCGGATGAGGAGGTGCAAAAACGCGGTCTGACAGGCATGAATGTGATTTATCATGCAGCCATAAACCGCCTTTTGGGAGAGACTGATCGGCTCGAACAGGTGGAATATATTGAAGCCGATACCTATAAAAGGACAGTCATACCGGCTCAGACACTGGTGTTCGCCGCCGGCCGATTTCCTGAATTGGTTTTTGTCAGGCCAAAACCGGAAGGTGCTGAATCTGAAGACGCCGAAGGCGTGGAATCACCACCGAATTTGTCTATGCACTGGGAAGGTATTCAACCTTACAAACAACCGGCCTTCAAAGATGAGGTGGGATTGTTTGCCGAAGGTGATGTGCTTGCGGATTACAGCGCAGCCATCAAAGCAATCGGTGCCGGCCGTCGGGCAGCTGCATCTATTCATGAGGTGATGCATGGGCTATCCCCTAATTTAACGGAGCATGTGATCGCACCGCAATCGGTCCTGCAAAATGTCTATCATGTGGAAAACGTGCAGGCGAGTCAGCGCCAGATCATGCCGATTTGCAGCGGCAAAGAGCTGGCGATATGCGGTGAGATCGAAAGGGGCTTCTCAGCAGATATGGCGCAGAAAGAAGCTTCAAGATGCCTGCAATGCGGATTGATCTGCTATGAGCACACAGACACGGCGCCGGCTGATCAAAAGGAAGAATCGTCTGAAGCTTCCGGGTAAAATTCATCCGCTGATTTCGATTCATGAGCGCAGGCCAAATTTTTAATCAAAAGCGCCCATTTATTCTAACCTTGAAAACTAGTTCCTCTGGGCCAGAATTCTTTACTTGCGAGGTCACCATTGGCTACTGAACAAGGGATCGTGCTGCGGACCGATTCTGGGGCCGCCTGGGTAAAAACCGTTCGGAGCAGCGACTGTGAAGGCTGCACCGCAAAGGGATCCTGCCACACCATGGGAGGCGGCCGGGATATGGAGGTTAAGGCCGTAAATTCGGCCGGCGCCAGAGTCGGGGATCGGATCGTTTTGAGGTTTGAGACCGCCGCATTGTTAAAAGCCACCTTTTTGATTTACGTCTTTCCCATTATCCTGCTGATCGTTGGCGCTGCACTCGGGCAGGTGCTGGCCCCCCTTATAGGATTTAGTCCCTCTGCGTTATCTGTCCTGTTGGGATTTGCCTTCTTTTTCACCGCGCTGTTTATCATCAAAGCCCGGGCCAATAAAATGGCCAAAAAGAATGCATACCAGCCCAAAATCACTAAAATCATAAAATAGTACGGAAGGTGAAATCTGCTGTGGATTCATTTAAGACTGCCAATTTGGGGCAAACGGGAATCAACGTTGGTCGCCTGGGAGTTTCGGCCAGTTACGGCGCCCCGGCTGAAGCCTTTGAGGAGGCCTTTGAGAAGGGCTGCAACTGTTGATTGACGATAAACAAGATGTGCGAATTGGAATATGAAAACGCAAGGCGCGCGTCATCATTCTTTTTTGGGGAAAAGATCTTCGATTTCAAAATCTTTAATTTTCTGCAGGCAGTTTTCCAACGTTTCTGCCAAAGAGAAATCAACCTGTGCGGGTGTAAAAAAAAAAGCAGTTTATCAGCATAACTATTACCGATAAACCGCTTTTTTTTTAATTACAAATTGGATTAGATAGCAGCTTTTAGTCCTTTGCCGGCTTTAAATTTAACAACATTTTTAGCCTTGATTTTAAGCGGTGCGCCGGTCTGGGGATTGCGGCCCTTGCGAGCTTTTTGACGGTATTTCTGAAAGGTTCCAAAACCCACCAGAGTGACTTTCCCGTCTTTTTTCTTCAGGGCTTTCGTAACGTTGCTCATGAAAGAATCAAGAACTGCGCCGGCGGCAACTTTTGAAATTTTAGCATCCTTTGCCATTGTACCAATTAATTCTGCTTTGGTCATTTAAGCCTCCTTCTTTGAATTGTAAGATATATTTTGCGCCTTTTTTTAAGAAAGTCTACAGTAAAGCCTTTCGAAAGTCAATAAGTAAAAGCCTATTTTTCTTGCTTTTGCAAGAAGAAATCATTTTAAATATGCATGATCACATAGTTTGCCGATCCTGAATATTACAAATTTAGTCGATCCGGGTTTTGGCAATTGTGATGGATGCAGTGATTGCCGGGCATCCGATTGTAATACCTGAATCTTGCATGAAAATTAATGAGAATATGAAAGCCTCCGACTCGTGCAAAATTCAGGGATAGGTCCTGTGGCTAACGCTTCAAATATCGCTTTTAAAAACCGGGATTATATGATAAAAATTTAATCAAAAGATTATTATCCAGGTACAATTAAATGAACCCGAAAGTATATATAACCAGCAAACAGATGGCGACGTTTTCCTGCCCGCAATGCAACCGGTCGAAAACTGTCGATGTTTCCAAATATGCGGCCCTTGATAAAATCGTAAAGGTAAGCGTCAAATGCCCTTGCGGGAACGCTTACAAAGCCATTTTGGAAAAGAGAAAGCAATATCGTAAGGAGACAAACCTTCCAGGAACCTATGTTCATTTCATCGAGGGCCAACCCCAGAACCGGGGTCTTATGACGATTAAAAATCTGTCAACATCCGGCGTAAAACTTCAACTGAATGTAAAAAAGAACTTTGCGATCGGAGATCAGATGCAAATTGAGTTCCATTTAGACGATGCGCATAGAACATTGATCAAAAAAACAGTCATCATCAAAAATCACCGGGATCAGTTTATCGGCGCCGAATTTGCGCCTTTTGATAGCGTTGATAAGGCATTGGGTTTCTATCTTTTCAGTTGACAGCGTTCTTGTATCCCTAAAATCATGTCAAAGTGCTGCTTTTCTTTTGCCATTTACCATGTATCATCTTCCGGTAGGAGACCCTATGAAAATAAGATGCTCATGGGCCAATACGGATCCGCTATATGTAAAATATCACGATGTCGAATGGGGGGTCCCGCTGCACGATGACCGGCAACTGTTTGAGTTTCTCTTGCTGGATGGCTTTCAGGCTGGGTTGAGCTGGATAACCATTTTAAAAAAGCGGACCAACTATCAGAAAGCATTTGATCATTTTGATCCTAAAAAAATTGCTGCTTATGATTTACGCAAGGTGAAGGAACTCCTTGCAAATAAGGGGATCGTTAGAAATAAGCTTAAAATTGAAGCGGCGATTCAAAATGCAAGGTCTTTTCTGGCTGTACAAAAAGAATTTGGAAGTTTTGATGATTACATCTGGCGATTTAGCGGTGGTAAGACCATCAAGAATGCCTGGAAAACTCTGGCGGAAATACCCGCTCAGACAAGCATCTCGGCGGCGATGAGCAAGGATCTTAAAAAAAGAGGTTTCAAGTTTGTGGGCCCGACAATCTGTTATGCCTTTACACAGGCAGCCGGCATTGTAAATGATCATATGGTGGACTGTTTTCGCTACCATCAGGTCTAACAAACAAATTAGATGACTTAGGAATTAAGTAATGATATTTTAGAAAACTCTTAGGAAAGCCTAACGGTGTTCGTGTTAGCGCGAGGCATCGACCCAAACACAGGATCGGCGCAGAAATTTACGGATAAGAAAGGAATTAAATATGTCCTATTGTTCATCCTGCGGTAAGCATCATAATGTGGGGTTCATCTCCACACGTTTTGCCGGGACAGACGGCGTATCGTTGGAGACAGCGAAATGGGCAAATGTATTTGAACAGGTAGGGTTTACCTGTTTCTACTTTGCCGGCGAACTTGATCGACCACCTGAGTATTCCTATCGGGTTCAAGAGGCCCATTTTAAGCATCCGGACATTAAGGATATCTATCGTAACTGTTTCGGTGCCAGCGTGCGGGGGCGTTTCGTGACCCGTAAAATCTATAAAATGAAGCAGAAGTTAAAGGATCACCTTTACCAGTTTATCGAAAAGTTTGACCTTGATCTACTCGTTCCCGAAAATACGTTGACCATACCGTTAAATATACCGCTGGGTATTGCGCTTACTGAAGTCATCTCTGAGACGGGCATGCCCACTATTGCGCACCATCATGATTTTTTCTGGGAAAGGCAGCATTTCATGATCAATGCCTGCTGGGAATACCTAAATATGGCCTTTCCGCCGCATTTGCCGCCGATCCGGCATGTAGTGATCAACTCTTCGGCCAGCAACCAATTGAGTCTGCGCACCGGCATTTCAGCCACGATTATTCCCAATGTAATGGATTTTGATCATCCGCCGCCGGGTTCCGGTAATTTCGAGTCGTGTGCTTTGGATCAGGGTGAAAACCACCCGTCGAGCGATGAATATACTGCGGATGTGCGTCAGGGTCTGGGAGTTGCCGATGATGAACTGTTGATCCTTCAGCCCACCCGGGTCGTCAAACGCAAAGGCATCGAACATGCGATTGAGCTGGTTCATCGTTTGGGTATGAAAGCCAAGCTCGTCATCTCGCATGCGTCCGGAGACGAAGGCTATGACTATGAGCGCCGGGTGAGGGAATATTCCAAGTTGATGAAAGTGGATACGTATTTTGTTTCAAATATCATCAATGAGCAAAGGGGTAAAACGAAGAACGGGCGCAAGGTTTATACCCTGCATGATATCTACCCGCATGCGGATCTGGTGACGTACCCCTCTAATTTCGAAGGATTCGGCAATGCCTTTCTTGAAGCCGTTTACTTCTGCTGCCCGATTGTCGTTAATACCTATTCGATATACACAATCGACATCAAACCCAAAGGGTTTTCGGTCATCGAAATTGATGGTTACGTCACCGACGAAGCGGTTCGCAAAACGGAAAAAATCCTTACCGATCCTGAACTGAGGAAAAAGATGGTCACCCACAACTATGAGACCGCCCGAAAATATTATTCCTATTCCGTTCTGGGAAAAAAGCTGAAAAACCTCATATCTGACTGTACCGGGTGCCAGGATATAGAAAAATCTGAATAATTTTTCCGATCAAAATCTAAAATAAAAAACTAGTCTCCCATTTTAGCCATATAGTCATCATAGATAGTTTCCAGAGCCAATTTGTGTTTGGCTTCTTCCTGACAAAGCACCTTAAACAGCTTTTTACTCTCATCCGTATCGGCTTTTTCCAGGAAGTCGTTATACAGTCGCAGCGCTTTCTCTTCGCGCTTTATGGCCAGCAGCAGAATTTCATTGTACGGCATGCCCTTTTCATACTCCAGGTCAACTAAATAATCGCCGCGCTTTATATCGGTGATCCATTTTAGCTGATATTCTTCCAGACTTTTGGATATTCCCTTGGTTTTAAAATCCAGCAGTATTTTCTCATGTTTCTGCTCTTCAACGGCAAATTCCTCAAACATTTGTTTTGAGCCTGAAAAGTCTTCCTCATCGTTGCTTATTTTTTCATAGAACGCTGCAGCTTCCCGTTCCTTTTCAATCGCAAAATCAATTATCGCCTCTATGTCCTCAAAATTCATTTTTTCTCTCCTTTCCAGATTTTCAAATTATTATTGGTAGCAGGTTATCTGGCAATAGAACAGAAGCTCATATCAGGAAATAAACAGGATTTCAAATACTAAAATTCAAAATACTCCCAGTTTTTCTACCCTAATTGATCGTAAACAAAATGAAAAACAGGGGTTCGAAGAAAGATAGTGGTGGAAATTACAAAGTCATTGGTGGAAAATCCAACATAGTGGTAATTAATTGAAAATAAGTTAAATTTCATGCAATATTATAAAAAACCAGTTTATCTGATTTCTTAAAATGTAGAAAATCCCTACACAACTGGATTCAGCTGATCTAAATCTTTTGTATTTATTAAATATTAAATTTTATTCAATTTCAGGCTGTTATATTGATTCTAGTCGGAATGGATTTCGTTGGCATATACCTTGCTATAATCAGGCAACAAGAATAAAATTTATTTTAGAAAAGGAGCGAGGGAAATGGCTGAAAAGAAGAAAAAGGCACAGAGGAGCCAGGTCGGATTCGGATCGACTTACCAAAAAGGCAAAGCTGGTGACGGCAAAGCGCAGCAAGAGATTGAATCTGTTCTCGGCGGCCAGGTCTGGCTGGTCAAACCGGACAAGAAAGCCAAAGCAGCGACTCCCTGTCTTTGGATGCAGGCCGGGGTGGTAAAATTCAAAAATTGTGACAATTATTATGATTGCACCCGCTGTAAATACGATCATGCCATGGATCAGAAAGTCGCCAAAGGCAAACAGATCAGCTGGCAGGCAGCCATGAAGAGACGACCGGATCTGGATCGGGCCTGCCGCCACAGCCTTACCGACCGCATTGAAAAGCGGATGTGTGCGTATGATTATGAATGCGGCAAATGTGACTTTGATCAGTATTTTGAAGATGTCTGGACCACAAAAGCCAAAGCATTCCCCAGTGAAATACAGCAGGTTAAGGGTTTCGATGTCCCCATGGGATACTATTTCCATAATGGACATGCCTGGGCCAGAATCGAAAGCGGCGGTTATATTCGGGTGGGATTGGATGACTTTGCGCTGAAAGTGCTGGGCCAGGCCGATGCTCTCGATCTGCCGTTGATCGGTAAGGAATTGGATCAGAGCAAAGCGGGCTGGGGGCTGAAGCGTAAAGATAACCTGGCCGATGTACTTTCGCCGGTAGATGGCGTCATCATGGAAGTGAATTCGAAGGTCAGGGAAAATCCGAAACTGGCCAATAATGAACCTTACGGAGACGGGTGGCTTTTTATGGTTCGGACGCCGGATATTAAAGGCACCATGAAAAAATTGATGGTGGATCAGGACGGCCTGAGCTGGATAAACGAGGAAGTCAACCATCTGGAAACCATGATCGAGGAAATTGCCGGTCCCCTGGCGGCCGATGGCGGTTATCTGGCTGATGACATTTACGGGAATCTTCCGGATCTGGGCTGGAAGAATTTAACCCAAAAGTTTCTGAAAACCTAGTTCGTTATTCGTTATTAGCCCTTTTCTATTAACAAATAACGAATAACTATTAACTGGGGCACCAAGGACTCACTATGAACTCGAAGCAAGCAAGAAATCAAGCTGCCAATAATGAGCATCCTTGTATCTGGATGCAGGCGGGCGTGGTTCCTAAAAAGTTTTGTTGGATTGACTTCCAGTGCGCGGCCTGTGCCTATGACAGGGCCATGCAGCGTGTTGCCTCCGAGAACCTGCATCTCAAAGAAAACGTCAAGATCCCGAGAGGAAAGCGTGGACGCATTGTTTTCTGGAAGGACAAATTACGGGAGTTGCCGGTATGGAAACAGCCCTGTTTGCATCATATGATCGGCCACATTGAGTTTCGCGCCTGCACCCGTGACTACCAGTGCGGCAATTGCGAATTCGATCAATATTTCAGTGATCAGTTTGCCGTGCACGCCGTGGTTCAGCCGGTGGATGTCCTGGATATCAAGGGTTTTAAAATCCCTCATGGATTTTACCTGCATCCGGGACATACCTGGGTAAAAATCGAGGAAGGTTCGACGGTTCGAGTCGGCTTGGATGACTTTGCCATGCGCCTGCTGGGACCGCTGGATCAAATTCAAGCACCTTTGATGGGCAAACAGATGGAACAGGATCGGCCCGATATCGCCTTAGATCGCGAGGGAAACAATGCCAGACTGCTTTCACCGGTCAGCGGGGTGGTAACCGATATTAATCCGGAGTTGCGCGAACGCGGCAGCCGGGCCGATGAAGATCCATACAGTGAAGGATGGATTTTGCGGCTGCACTGCTCCAACCTTCGCCAAGACCTTAAAAGCTTGATGATCGGTGCTCAGGCCGGTGAATTTATCGATGCAGAGGTTGATCGTCTCTACCAGGTAATCGAGGAAACCGCCGGGCCGCTGGCCACCGACGGCGGCTATCTGAGTAATGACATTTTCGGGCATATGCCCCAGATCGGCTGGCAACAAATTACCCGGGTGTTTTTGAGATCCTAGCTTCTCTTTGGACAACCATCTTCCTTATTGGCTGGTGAGAACTTATTTCACCAGCCTTTTTATCTCATCGTCCAGTAGAACCTTGCAATAGCGGCACAGTTGATCCGATTTGCGATCCACATCGCTCTCATTGCGGCAGTAATGCATCAGGCAGGTATGTTCCCGGCAATGGCGCAATTTAAAGGTATGGCCCAGTTCGTGGATGGCCTCCTTGACAATGCGACTGAAAAACGGTTCCTGAGTGCTTAAGGCGCTGTGGCCCTCATTGAGCCGAATGGTGGACACAATGCAGGCCATACCGCCAAGCTGGGCCTCTCCGTAAACATGGGTTAAAATCGGGATGAACAGATCCACCTGAACCAGGGCCAGCACCTTTATAGCGTCGGCAGGTGCTTTAAGCGCTAATTGTTCCAAAACAGGGGTGGAATGATATTGATTTCGATTGGGATGAAACGCAAACTCAAGGTCATCCAGAAGGGGCAGGACTTCTGTTGGATATCCGTAAATCCGTTTTATCTCGTCTCTGATCGGGTCCAATAAATCGGGTGTAAAGTCTCCGATGGGTGAGATGATGATTCTATTTGCGGGTTGAGGCGTCAAGTTATTTGTCAATATTATAGCGTTTGATTTTGCTATAGAGGGTGGAACGATCAATTCCCAGGATTTTCGCGCTTTTGGCAATGTTCCCTTGATTTTCGATGAGCACTTGCTGAATATGGGCCTTTTCCACTTCTTTAAGAGAATTGGCTCTTGTTGCCAGTGCGGGTTCATGGCAGAAAATCGGCAGATCTTCGGGTAGAATTTCGCGTTGCTTGCCCACAACAACTGCACGTTCGATAGCATTTTCCAGTTCCCGAATATTCCCCGGCCAGTCATATAGCATCATTTCGTCCATGGCTTCGCGACTGATTTTATCAGTCGGTTTGTTGGTCTCCTGGGAAAAACGATAAAGAAAATGCTCTGCCAGTAGCGGAATGTCTTCCTTGCGTTGATTTAAAGGGGGCATTATAAATGAAATGACGTTTAAGCGGTAAAATAAGTCTTCACGAAATGCGCCCGCTTTGATGGCTGCTTCAAGATTTCGATTGGTGGCGGCAATGACCCTGAAATCGGGTTCAATGGGCTGGGTACCCCCCACGCGGTAAAACACGCGATCTTCCAGCACCCGCAATAGATCAATTTGCATCCGCATGCTGATTTCACCGATCTCGTCCAAAAACAAGGTGCCGCCGTGGGTCATTTCCAGACGGCCTTTTTTGGTTTCTTTGGCATCGGTGAACGCGCCTTTCTGATGGCCGAATAATTCACTTTCCATCAGATGCTCCGGAATGGAGCCACAGTTGACGGTCACAAAGGGTCCTTCCCGACGGGAACTGTTGGTGTGAATGGCCTTGGCGGCCAGACCTTTCCCGGTGCCGGTCTCACCGGTGATCAGCACGGTTGAATCCATGGGGGCCACGTCGCAAATGAGGTCAAATATTTCCTGCATGGGTCTGGACTGACCGATCATACTCTCGAAACGGGTGCGTTCCTTGTATTGCTCCTTTAGATATATATTTTCTCGCGCCTGTTCCTGGTAGCGGATAATTTTTTCGATCAACACCCCCAGTTCATTGGGATCAAACGGCTTGAGCATGTAGTCATAGGCGCCGTCTTTCATGGCCTCGATGGCCGATGGAATGGAGCCGTAGGCAGTGATCATGACGACTTCAGCATCGGGGTCGCTTTCTTTGACGCTGCGCAAAACGTCCAGACCGCTCATGCCCTCCATTTTGATATCCACCAGGAAAATGTTAAACTGAGTTTCTTTTATTTTCGCTAAAGCCTCTTCGCCGCTGGCGGCGGTCTGCACGGTATGTCCGTCACGTTCCAGCCAGCCGGCTAGAGATTCGCGCATGATCAATTCATCATCCACAATCAGAATCTTAATATTGCTCACTGAAACCTCCATGCGGGTCAAGTTTGTCTGAGGCCGGTTTTAAAGGAAACCTGACGTTAAACGTTGTGCCTTTTTCCACCTTGGATTTTACATAGATGGAACCGCCGTGTTCCTGGATGATGCCATAGGCCACCGAAAGGCCCAGCCCCACGCCTTTGCCTTTCTTTTTGGTGGTAAAAAACGGTTCAAAAAGCTTCGATAAATTTGCTTCCGGGATGCCGATGCCGGTGTCTTTAAAAGCGACCAGCAGTTTATCGTCGCGCAACGAGTGCCGGGTTTCAATGCGCAGACGACCGCCGTCTTTGGATTCCATGGCTTCCGCGGCATTCGAAACCAGGTTCATGAACACCTGCTGCAGCTGGTCCTCAGAGCCGACCATATCCGGCAGGTCCGGGTCAAGATCGGTTTCCACTTTTACCCCATCTATTTTGAGCAGATTGGAGTTTAAAAACAGTGTCTGTTCAATCAGCCGATTCAGGCTGATTAGTTTGAGCTCCATTTTGGATTGACGCGAGAAGGCCAAAAGATTGGATACAATCCGGCTGGTGCGCCGCGTTTCGGTTTCCATTAGCGCCAGGTACCGGCTGAATTGATCGATTTCCTTGGTGCCGATGGTATCTTCTTCAACGATGCGTTCCATCAGCATAATCAAATTCAGGATGCCGGCGATGGGGTTGTTGATTTCATGGACCACTGAAGCGGAAAGTTTGCCCAACGAAGCCATCTTGTCCTGGTGGAGCAGTTTCTTGTGAGTTTCCTTTAATTGCCGGGTTCGCTCTTCGACCATTTGTTCCAGGCGACGGGTAATTTCTGCTTCTTCCCTTTTGTGTTGCGTAATATCCCGGCTGATGTGGATGAATTTTGAGACCTTGCCGTGTTTTTCCCAGATGGGGTAGATGTTGACCTCGTAATAGCGGTTTTCGCCGTTGGGCAACACGCGTGTTTGAATTTTTCTTGCGGGTCGTTTATTGCGAACCACTTCTTGCAACGGACAGTCTATTTCTTCCGGTTTACACTGCTCTGCCAGGTTGAAGTAGATTTCATGGCATTTTTTGCCGATCACATTATCGTGGCTGTATCCTATTTTGTTTAGAAAAGATGCATTGGCCTCCAGAATTTCCATGTCCGGGGTAATCACCAGAATAAAGTCATCGATACCGTTTAGGATGGTCTCCATTTCTTTGGTTCGTTCCCGCAATTTTTGTTCTTCCTGACCGATGGCTTTCCAGAACATGCGAAACACCTGGTAAGTAAGGATTCTGATGCGGGAGGGGCGGGTATCTAAAATATTTTCAAAAATTTGCGACTGCGGGGTCAGGATAATAATCAGGTGAATGCTGTATCTTGGGTCATAAAGTTGCTTGTAGTCGTCAAACGTCAACAGGCCGAGCTTGCTGGCGAGTTTCCGGCCGGGACTTTCAGGATCCGGATCGGCGACCGCTATTATGGGCGCCACCATTTCCGCCTCTTCATAAACGGCGGTTGTTTTTTCAAGGATTTCCTTGCAAAAGTCCCCGCCGCCCACCAGACCGATGTTAATGATTGAACGCTGTTGTTCTGGCATGATGAATGATTCCTAATAAAGCATCCAAAAGGCACGAATGGATGCTGGGTGTAAATACTGATCTCGTTCACAGTGTGGAATGACACCTGCTTGCATAAGCTCAAAAACCTATCACGCACAGGAGTCGGTTTCAAGCGTATTTTTGATTGCAAAGCGGGCAAACAGGTATCGCAATCCAGCGTTGAACAAGGCGAGGTTAGTGCAAATATCGGTTGACAAAATGAATTAAAATAAGTAAGTTCGCTCCTTCGCGCTTTCACCGGCGTGAATTGCGAACGCTGATCATCTCTGTCTGTTCAAGTATCAAAGTCAAATTATGATTACCCAAAGGAGTAAGACGGTATGACGGACAAAGTCCATGGATCTGTAATGGTTGTCGGCGGCGGAATTGCCGGGATGCAGGCCTCTCTGGATCTGGCCAATTCCGGTTACCTGGTTCATCTGGTCGAAAAGTCATCTGCCATCGGCGGACTGATGTCTCAGCTCGATAAGACGTTTCCCACCAACGACTGTGCGATGTGAATCATCTCACCTAAACTGGTCGAGGTCGGCCGGCATTTAAACATTGAGCTTTTAACCAACAGCGAACTTTTAGAACTTGAAGGCGAACCGGGGGATTTTAAAGCCCGCATTCGTCAAAACCCGCGCTATATTGACCTTTCCAAATGTACCAGCTGTGGTGAGTGTACCACGGTCTGTCCGGTAGATCTGTCGAGCGAATATGACGAAGGCCTGGCAACCAAAAAGGCCGCTTTCAAGCAATACGCCCAGGCCATACCCGGCGCCTATGCCATTCAGAAGGCAGACAAGGCCCCGTGCCGGTTGGCGTGTCCGGGTGGCTTGAATGTGCAGGGCTATGTGCAGATGGTCAAAGTGGGCAAGTATAAGGAAGCCCTGGAAATCATTATGGAAGACCTGCCGCTTCCCGGTGTGCTGGGGCGCATCTGCCCCCACGGGTGTGAAGATGCCTGCCGCCGTTGCGAAGTGGAACAACCGGTGGCGATCCGGGACTTAAAGCGCCTGGCAGCCGATAAGTTTGATCCCCGCAAGGTGGAAATTAAATGTGCCCCGCTCAAAAAGGAAAAGGTCGCCATTATCGGCTCCGGTCCGGCCGGGCTTTCCTGTGCCTACCACCTGGCCAAAAAAGGCATTTTATCCACCATATTTGAATCTCTGCCCGAACCGGGCGGCATGCTCCGGGTCGGTATTCCCGCCCACCGCCTGCCGCGCGAGATTTTAGACCGGGAAATCGAAGTCATTACCAACCTGGGTGTGGAACTCAAGACCAATACGGCGCTGGGCAGCGACGTCACCATCGACGGCCTGCTGGATGACGGTTACAAGGCCGTTTATCTGGCGATCGGCGCGCACCAGGGTATTGAACTGGGCATCCCCGGCGAAAAGTCCAGCGGCGTTCGTCAGGGCGTTGATTTTCTCAAAGAAGTGAATCTGACCGGCAAAGCCGCCACCGGCAAGAAGGTGGCGATTATCGGCGGGGGAAACGTTGCCATCGATGTGGCCCGCGCGGCTGTGCGGCTGGGAGCCGCCGAAGTCAATATCGTTTACCGGCGCAGCCGCAATGAAATGCCAGCCTGGGAAGAAGAAATCCAGGCCGCCGAAGATGAGGGCGTTCAAATCACCTATCTGTCGGCACCCCAGGAGAGTTTAACCCGGGATGGCAAGGTGGTCGGATTGCGCTGTATTCGCATGGAGCTCAGCGAACCCGACTCATCGGGCCGTAAACGTCCCATACCGATTCCGGGAAGCGAGTATGAAATTGAAATCGATCAGCTGATCCCGGCCATCGGCCAGAGACCGGATCTCTCTGCGCTGGAGGATATTACCGGGCTAACCTATACCCGCTGGGGAACGACCGAAGTCGACTCCATCACCTATGCGACCGAACACGAGGGGGTGTTTGCCGGCGGTGACCTGCAGACCGGTCCCTGGGTGGCTATCGGCGCCATCGGTGCCGGCAAAGAGGCGGCGGAGTCGATCTTGCGCTATATTGAAAAACGCGACATGGCTGAAGGCCGTGAGCCGGTTGTAAATGAAAACCCGGTTTACCGTCCCGTTGCGGAAGACGAACCCATTGTGGAACGCGCCAAGATGCCCGAACTTGCCGTTGATAAGCGCAAAGGCAATTTTAATGAAGTGGAACTGGGTTATGCCGAAGAGGAAGGCCGGGCGGAAGCCGCCCGCTGTCTGAACTGCGGCTACTGCTGCGAGTGCTATCAGTGCGTGGCGGCCTGTCTGGCCAATGCGATTGATCACAGTCAGCAAGCCCAAATTCAGGAAATTGAAGTCGGCTCCGTTATTATTACGGCCGGCAGCGAGCCCTATGACCCCTCCCCCCTTGAAAACGTCTATCATTACAAAACCAGCCCCAATGTGCTGACCAGCCTGGAATTTGAACGTATCCTGGCCGCCTCGGGCCCGACCATGGGACATCTGCAACGGCCCTCAGACGGCAAAGATCCAAAAAAGATCGCCTGGCTGCAATGCGTCGGCTCAAGAGATACCAACCAATGCGGCAATAGTTACTGTTCGTCGGTTTGCTGCATGTATGCCATTAAAGATTCCATGATTGCCAAAGAACATGCCGATGAAGATCTGGATTGTGTGGTTTTCAATATGGATATCCGCACCTTTGGCAAAGATTACGAGAAATATTATAACCGCGCCAAAGATGCCGGCATTCGGTTTATCAAATCGCGAATTCATTCAATCGATGAAATCGGTGATACCGGAAATTTGAGCATTCGCTACATGGATGATGCCGGCCAGTTACAGATTGAAGAATTTGATATGGTCGTGCTGTCGGTCGGCCTGCAGGTGCCGGAGTCTACCGTTCAGCTGGCCGAGCGGCTCGGTGTTGAACTCAACGATTCCCGATTTGCCCTTACGCACCCCTTTACCCCGGTCAAAACCACACGCCCGGGCGTTTACGCCTGCGGCGTGTTTCAGGAACCCAAAGACATTCCCAGCTCCATTACCGAAGCGAGTGCGGCGGCCTGTGCCGCCGGCGCGCGTCTGGGAGCGGCGCGCAACACGCTGACCCGCAGTGTGGAAGTTCCGGAACAAATTGATGTGAGCGACCAGGATGCCCGGGTGGGGGTATTTGTCTGTAATTGCGGGGTGAACATCTCCAGTGTGGTGGATGTCAAGGGTGTGACCGAATATGCCAAAACGCTGCCCAACGTCGTCTACGCCCAGGAGAATCTGTTTACCTGCTCCCAGGATTCCCAGGACCAGATGAAAGAGATCATCAAAGAACACAAGCTCAACCGGGTGGTGGTAGCGGCCTGCAGCCCCAAAACCCATGAACCTATTTTCCAGGACACCATGGAGTCCTGCGGATTAAACAAATACCTGTTTGAGATGGCCAACATTCGCAACCAGGATTCCTGGGTGCACTCCGAAACCGCAGAAACGGCCTCCGGAAAAGCCAAAGACCTGGTGCGCATGTCGGTGGCCCGTGCAGGAACACTGCATCCGCTGCAGGAAAAGAAAATCCCGGTGATTCAAAAAGGCCTGGTCATCGGCGGGGGTGTGGCCGGCATGAATGCCGCCCGGGGCCTGGCAGATCAGGGCTATGAGGTGATTTTAATTGAAAAAGAGGCCGAGCTGGGCGGATTGGCCAAACAACTGACCGCAACCATTGAAGGCGCCGATATCGGTGAATACCTCGCTGACCTGGTTTCCTGGGTCACCTCCCATGAAAAGATTCAGGTGATCACCAATTCGCTGGTCGTCGGTTTTTCCGGCTTTAAAGGCAACTTCACCACCGAAATTCTGGTGGGCCCGGATGTGGTGCAGCGCAAAATTACGCATGGCGTGGTTATTCTGGCCACCGGCGCTCACGAGTATCGCCCCCAGGAATACCTGTACGGAGATGACCCGCGCGTGATGACGCAACTCGAGCTGGCCGACCGCATGCAAAAAGGCGAACTCGAGGAGCCCAAGCAGGTGGTTATGATCCAGTGCATCGGATCGCGCAACGATGAGAATCCCAATTGCTCCCGGGTCTGCTGTCAGACGGCCGTTAAAAACGCACTGCATATCAAGGAAAAATATCCGGATGCCCAAATTTATGTGCTGTACCGCGATATCCGCACCTATGGCCTTCTGGAAGACTATTACACCGAGGCCCGGCGCCAGGGGGTTTTCTTTTTCCGGTTTGATCCCGAAGATCCGCCGGTGGCCGAAGCCGCAAAAGACGGTGTTGAGGTTACGTTTACCGACCACGTGCTCAATCGAAAGCTGAAGGTCAGTACCGATTTGCTGGTGCTCAGTGCCGGTATGGAAGCCGAAGATACCGAGGAGCTGTCATCCATTGTGAAACTGGCCCGCACGCCGGAAGGCTATTTCATGGAAGCCCACGTGAAATTACGGCCGGTCGATATGGCCACCGAAGGGATTTTTGTGTGCGGCACCGCACATAGCCCCAAACTGATATCCGAAAGCATTGCACAGGCCTATGCGGCCGCTTCGCGGGCGGTGACATTTTTGTCCCAGCCGCAATTAACGCTATCGGCGGTCACCGCCCAGGTTGAAGCCGACAAGTGTGCCTCCTGTTTGATCTGTGTGCGATCCTGCCCGTACGATGTGCCCAGAATTAATGCGGACGGCGTCAGTGAAATCGATGAGGCCCTCTGCCATGGCTGCGGCATCTGTACGGCGGAATGTCCGGCCAAAGCGATTCAGCTCAACTGGTACGAGGATGATCAGATTATTTGTAAGGTGGATGCGCTACTAGAAGGTGTCCTTTAAAAGGCGAAGGTGGAGGTGAAAATTCGGTATTTAAGGCAAATAACTAAAAAAAATCCGAAGCACGAAATCCGAAATTCGAAACAAATGCTAAATCTTAAATCCAAATGTTCTAAAGGAGTTTTGAATTTTGATCATTTGATATTCGGATTTGTTTCGGATTTCGATATTCGAGTTTCGAAATTAATAGATTCACCATAGCTATATAGCAGTGCAACGAGTTTTAATCTGGAGGAAAAAATGGCTGAAAATTTTGAACCGGTTATTATCGCATTTTGCTGTAATTTCTGAGGGTACACGGCTGCGGACCTGGCAGGTTCGATGCGATTGCAATATCCGACAAACGTCAAGATCGTAAGGGTTCCATGCACCGGAAAAGTGGATGTGATTCATATCATGCGGGCATTTGAAAAAGGTGCTGACGGCGTGGCCGTCATTGGATGCCTGGAAGGTGAATGTCATTTTAACTCCGGCAATTTAAGGGCACGCAGGCGGGTAGAGCAGGCCCAGAAGATATTGGAGACGATCGGTGTTGGCGGCGAACGGGCCCAAATGTACAATCTGTCGTCCAGCGAAGGACCGCGCTTTGCGCAATATGCGACCGAAATCACTGAAAAAATAAAAGAGTTGGGCCCCAATCCGATTCGGATATCGAAAAACAAGGCGGCCTGAAGAAATACATTGAATATTGACTATTGATAATCTCGTAAAAAGTCAGAAAAGCGATCTTTTTACGA